>NZ_LAJY01000113.1 GCF_000963705.1 Elstera litoralis
CGTACTGGCCCAGCGCCCGTCCACCTGCGCCGTGCCCGGCATGCCCGCCGCCGCTATCGACGCCGGTGCCGTTACCGAAACCGCCCCCCCGACCGACCTCGCCCGCCGCCTCAACGACTGGTTTCAACTCCCGCTCGGTTAAAGCCTGCCCTGGCGGATCACCGGAAACAGGCGTTCGGCGATCCGCCCTATTGGGACCTCACCGCCTAAAACCGCAATCCCGCCTGTTGCAGCAACGGCAGGGTGGAGCTCAGGAAATACTCGAAATCCGGGCCGAAATCGTAAAAGCCGAGCTGCACGCCATCGATTCCGGCCCGCTTCAACCCGGCCAGTTGCTCCACCACCTGCTCCGGCGTTCCGATAATCTCGATATTGCCACCAAGATTATACCCCTGCTTGTGGCGCGTATCGCTCCGGCCCTTCCAGGCCACGGCGTCGCTATCATAGCCGCGCTGGGCAAAGCCCGTCGCTTTGGGGGCAGGCCGACCGTCGAGAATAGCGTGCAGGTAGGCGTCGGTTTCAGCCTCGGTCGGGCGGCTGATGACCATCGGATTGATGATGGTTTTCACCTCCTGGCCGTGGGCGCGGGCGCGGGTTTTGATGGTGCGGATATGCTCCGGCAGGGTTTCGAGCGCGCTCTCGATATGCGCGCCGCCGGGCGAGGTGATGAAGACGATATCCGAATAGCGTGCGGCGAACTCAATCCCGGCGGGCGAGCCCGTCGCCGTCACCAGAATCGGGCGGCCATAGGCAGGTTTCGGCGTGATATAGCCGTTCTGGAGTTTCCAGTCGGCGAGCCTCGCTTCGTAGGAATAATTCTCCGTATCGGTCCACAGCCGATGCACCACGTCGAACAGCTCGCCGCTCATCTCGTAGCGCCGGTCGTGGTCGATGCGGTTCCAGCCGAACATCTCGTGCTCAATGGCCCGATGCCCGGTGACGATATTAATGCCCCAGCGGCCCTTGGCGATATGGTCGAAGGTCGCGCCGAATTTGGCGATATGCAGAACGGCCCGTAGAGCACGTGCAGGGTCGAGATCAGCAGGATCGATTGGGTTGTCGCCGCCATCGCCCCGAGCGCGATGAAACTATCGAGCGAGCCTTCCCCGTCATACCCGCCTTTCGGCAGCCATTGGGTGCGGCTGAAAGCGAGATCAAACCCGGCGGCGTCGGCCTTGCGGACAATCTCCGCATTATAGTCGAACGTCCAGGACGAGGTGCTGGGATGATCCGAAAAATGGATATCCTGCAAATTCAGAAACAGCCCCAGCATCAACGGCTGCTGCGCCGCGCGCGACAGGGGGCTATCGGGGAACTCCAAAGGGCCGCGCAGTTGCGGCCCCTGCTGCACATCGAGCGCGAGGGACATGGAAAGCTCCGATCAGGCGGAAGCGCGGGTGGCTTCGGAATAAAGGGATTCGGGCCGGGGCAGGCCGAAATGATCGCGCAGGGTGGTGCCGCTATACTCGCTGCGGAACAGCCCGCGCTTGCGCAGGATTGGCAGCACTTCCGCCGCGAACACGTCGAAGCCCCCGGTTAGCCACGGCGGCATAATATTGAACCCATCCGCCGCGCCCTGCTCGAACCAGGTTTGGATTTCATCCGCCTTCTGTCGGCCAAAACCGTCGGGGAGAATGTGGCGCTGCCGCTGCGAATTGCCGGGGTCGATAAGAAGCTGATCGCCGGCAAGGTCGAAGCCTTGCTCGACCTCGTCGGGCTCGCCGATAAGCGCGACGCTTATCCGGCACAGCTTTCCGGCGGGCAGAAACAGCGCGTCGGCATTGCCCGCGCGCTGGTCCATGATCCGGAAATTCTGCTCTGCGACGAGGCCACCTCGGCGCTCGACCCGGAAACCACCCTGTCGATCCTCGATTTGCTGCGCGATATCAATCGGCGGTTGGGGCTCACAATTATTCTGATTACGCACGAAATGGCCGTAGTCCGCCAGATTGCCGACCGGGTTGCGGTTTTGGATCAAGGGGAGGTTGTCGAACTCGGGCCGGTCTGGTCGATTTTCGCCGATCCCCAAAGCGAGACGACGCGGCGCTTGCTGCGCTCGGTCATCGCCGATGTGCCGCGCGATATTTCGGACCGGCTGCGCTACACGCCCGTCGCTGCGGGAGACGTGCTGCTGCGCGTGCACCTTAGTGACCGGGCCAATGGGCTTGGCGCGTCCTTGGACGGTTTGGCGGACGTGCTGAGCCGCCCGGTTCGGCTGCTGCAAGCCGATCTCGACCGCATCCAGGGCCGCTCCCAGGGCAGCCTGCTGTTGATAACCGAGTTCCGCTCCACGTCCGATACGGAAGCGCTGGTGCGGAATTTGCGCGGGAAAACCGCCGCTGTTGAGGTTTTGGGCTATGTCGAATCCACGGTTTCCGCTCGACCCCCTTCATCATCCTGCTGGTCGCGCTGCTGCCCTTCACTCGGCTGATCGTCGGCACCACCATTGGCACGGCGGCGGCGATTGTGCCGCTCAGCATTGCCGCCACCCCCTTCTTCGCCCGGATTGCTGAGGTTAGCCTGCGCGAAGTGGATCGTGGGTTGGTCGAGGCGGCCCAAGCGATGGGGGCAAGCCGTAGGCATATCGTCTGGCACGTGCTGTTGCCGGAAGCGCTACCGGGGATCATCGCCGGGTTCACCATTACCCTCGTCACCCTCATCGGCGCGTCGGCGATGGCGGGCGCGGTCGGCGCGGTCGGCTTGGGCGATCTTGCCATTCGCTACGGCTAACAGCGCTTTGAAACCGATATCATGCTGGGCGTCATCGTCGTGCTGATCGCCGTCGTCAGCCTCGTGCAGATTGGCGGCGATCGTCTCGCCAAGCGCGTCAACAAGCGCGCCTGATCCCTCTTTTTCTTAAGTCCCTATCATCCCTCGCGCTGTACCTACGGCGCGCTCGAAGGAGTTTTGCGATGCGTGTTTTCAATATTCTCAAAGCGACGGCGCTGGCCGCCGCCCTGCTCGCCCCAAACGTCGCCTTGGCTGCCGATAAGGTGAAAGTCGGCGTTTCCGGCGGCGATGGCGAGATCATTTGGCAGGAAGTCAAAAAGGTTGCAGCCAGAGACGGTATCGATGTGCAAGTGATCGTCTTCAACGATTACCTGCTGCCGAATGCCGCGCTGGACGCGGGCGATTTGGACCTTAACGCCTTCCAGCATAAGCCGTTCCTGGAAAATCAGGTCAAGACCAAGGGCTATAAGATTACCGCTATCGCCGACACGGTGGTTTCCCCCATCGGGCTCTATTCCAAGAAAGTCAAAGCCTTGGCCGAACTGAAGGACAGCGCGCAGGTCGGCATCCCCAACGATCCCAGCAATGGCGGGCGTGGCCTGCTGCTGCTGGCGCAGCATGGGCTCATTAAGTTGAAGGAGGGCGTAGGCATTCTGCCGCGCGTCATCGACGTAACCGACAATCCGAAAAAGCTGAAATTCCGCGAAATCGACGCGGCGCAACTCGCGCGCAGCCTCGATGATCTCGATGCCGCTGTCATCAATACCAATTACGCGCTGCAGGCCAACCTAAAGCCGGGCCGCGATTCGATTGCCATCGAAACCACGAAGGATAATCCCTACGGCAACGTCATCGCCGCGCGCGAAAAGGATAAGGATAATCCCCTCTATCGCCGCGTCGTGAAAGCCTATCAGGATGAAGCCATCCGCAGCTTCATCAAAACCCGCTTCGATGGGGCCCTGCTGCCGGTTTGGTAAAAACCCACACCGTTTCAGTCGAAAAGGCGGGGCTCTCCCCGCCTTTTCTGTGATTGCGCCCGCTGAAAGACCCGGTCGATGCCCAAGCAGATCCACCTGAATGCCTTCCATATGAACAGCCCCGGCCACTCCTGGGCCGGGCTGTGGGCGCATCCGCGCGACCAATCGAGTGCGCACAACACGCCGGGCTATTGGACCCATCTCGCCAAAACCGCCGAGCGCGGCAAGCTGGATGCGATTTTCCTCGCCGATGTCATCGGCGTCTATGATGTCTATGGCGGCACGCCTGATGCCGCGCTGAAGGCCGCCGCCCAAGCGCCGACCCTGGACCCGTTCCCGGTGGTGCCGCTGATGGCGGGCGTGACCGAGCATATCGGCTTCGGTGTGACCGCCACCGTTTCCTATGAACAGCCCTATTTGCTCGCCCGGCGCTTTTCCACTCTAGACCATCTGACCGGCGGACGCGTGGCGTGGAATATCGTCACCGGCCTGCTCGATTCCGGCGCGCGCGGGGCCGGGCAAACGGGGCTTGCCGAGCATGATTCGCGCTATGCTGCCGCCGAAGAGTTTCTGGACGTTACCTATAAACTCTGGGAAGGCAGTTGGGCCGACGACGCGCTGGTCCAGGATAAGGCGGCGCGGCTCTACACCAAGCCCGACCGGGTGCGCCGGGTGCAGCACCAGGGCGAACGCTACCAATTGGATGCGCTGCATCTGGTCCATCCCTCGCCGCAGCGCACGCCATTTCTGTTTCAGGCTGGCTCTTCCACAGCAGGGCGCGATTTCGCCGCCCGCCATGCCGAAGCCGTTTTCGTCAATGGTCCCACGCCGGAACTGGTGGCCGAAACCGTGCGCGATATCCGCCGCCGCGCGGTCGCCCACGGCAGAGACGCCTATGACATCAAAGTCTTCCTCGGTGCGACGCTGATCGTCGCCCCGACCGATGCCGAAGCCCAGGAGCGGCACCGATCCTACGCCGAGTATATCGACGCAGAAGGCACGCTCGCCCTCATTTCCGGTTGGTCGGGGATCGATCTTTCGCGCTATGGGCTCGACGAGAAAATCCAGGCGACCGAAAGCAACGCCATGCGCTCGCTCACGGATACGCTGCGCCGCCTGGGGCCAGAAAAAGCCTGGACAATCCGCGACCTCACCCGCTTTGGGCCGGAGGGCACGCGCGGCGCTTTCCTGATCGGCAGCCCTGCCACCGTGGCCGATGGACTGCTGCATTGGGTTGAGGCCACCGATGTGGACGGGTTCAATCTGGTCCGCCTCGTTATGCCTGAGAGCTTGGAGGCCATCGTCGATCTACTGGTGCCCGAACTGCAAAACCGGGGCGTTTTCAAGACCGACTATGCCGACGGCCCCTTGCGGCAAAAACTCTCGGGCTCCCCGCGCCTGTCGGACCGCCATCCGGGGGCACGGTTTCGGTTTTAAGGGGGCGTCGCGCCCCCTACTCCGGCAGTTTTACCCAGCGCGTATTGCCTTTCGATGATCGCACTGCCGTCTCGACGAAGGCTACACCGCGCACGCCGTCGCGCAAGGTTGGAAACAACACCTCCGGCGGGCAGGCCTCGCCCGCTGCCCGCGCCCGGACGCGCGCGCGACTTCCGTATAGAGGGTGGCAAAGGCTTCGAGATAGCCTTCGGGATGGCCGCTCGGAACGCGAGTAACGCGCGCCGCTGCGGGCGAGATGCCCGCGCCACCGCGCGTCAGCGTGCGCGGCGGTTCACCGAAGGGGCTCCAGGTCAGGTGATTGGGATGCTCCTGCGACCATTCGAGCCCGCCCTTAGTGCCATAAACGCGCAGTTTGAGGCCGTTCTCGTTCCCCGGCGCGACCTGACTCGCCCAGAGCATGCCGCGCGCGCCGTTGGAAAACCGCAGCAGGATCTGCGCGTTGTCATCGACCCGCCGCCCTGGCACGAAATGGCTAAGGTCGGCGGCAAGTTCACTCACGGTAAGGCCAGTGACGAATTCGGTGAGTTGATAGGCGTGGGTGCCGATATCACCGATACAGCCGCCCGCCCCGGCGCGCGCCGGATCGGTGCGCCAATCGGCCTGCTTCTGGCCGGTGGTTTCCAGCGGTTCGGTGAGCCAATCCTGCGGATATTCGACCTGCACGACGCGCAGATCGCCCAAAAGCCCCTCCGCCACCATCGCCCGCGCCTGCCGGACCATCGGATAGCCGGAGTAATTATAGGTGACGCAGAAGATCGTCCCCGCCGCCTCCGCCGCTCGCTGCAAACGCCGGGCGTCCTTCAGCGTGCTCGCCAGCGGCTTGTCGCAAATCACCGCAATACCTGCTTTCAGAAAGGCCAGCGCCGCCGGAACATGCTGGTGATTGGGGGTGACGATGGCCACCGCCTCAATCCCCTCTTTCAGCCGCGCCTCGCGCCGGGCCATCGCCATGAAATCGGGATAGCTGCGCGCGGGATCGAGCCCCAGCGCCGCCGCCGAGCGTAAGGCTTTTTCCGGCGTCGAGGATAAAGCCCCCGCGACAAGCTCGAACTGTCCGTCAAGGCGAGCGGCCATGCGGTGAACCGCCCCGATGAAGGCCCCTTCGCCGCCGCCGACCATTCCCAACCGTAAGGGCCGAATGGCGCTGTCTGCCCGTGCCGAAACCATGCGCGCTCTCCTGCATTCTGTTGAGGGCGGGGCTTTGCCCCGTGCCCCACTCAAGGGGCGACGGCCCCTTGAGAATCCACGATTCCTTTTTTTCTTACTGAGAAATATAAGAAAATCGGGCTCCAGGTAATGGGATTGCCAAGGGGCAAGCCCCTTGGCTGGGGGCGTCGGGGGTGAAACCCCTGACAGACTTTAACCGATCCCCAACATCCGCCGGATCTGCGCCGGATCGGTTTTACCCCCGGCGAAATCGTCGAAAGCTTTCTCCGTGACGCGGATGATGTGCTTGTCGATGAACGGCGCGCCTTCTGCTGCCCCCACTTCCGGGTGCTTCAGGCAGCATTCCCACTCCAGCACCGCCCAACGATCGTAACCATAGGCGGCGAGTTTGGAGAAGATGCCGGTGAAATCCACCTGCCCGTCGCCCAGCGAGCGGAAACGCCCGGCGCGGTTCACCCACGATTGATAGCCGGAATAAACGCCCTGCCGCCCGGTCGGATTGAACTCGGCGTCCTTCACATGAAACGCGCCGATGCGCTCGTGATAGATGTCGATGAAGGCGAGGTAGTCGAGCTGCATCAGCATGAAATGCGACGGATCGTAGTTAATCATGACGCGCGGATGCCCGTCGACCGCCTCCAGGAACATCTCGAAGCTCGCGCCGTCGAAAATATCCTCGCCGGGGTGGATTTCGTAGCAGAGATCGACCCCCAGCTCGTCGTAGAAATCGAGGATTGGCCGCCAACGCTTGGCCAATTCCCCGAAGGCGGTTTCGATCAACCCCGCCGGACGCTGCGGCCAGGGATAGAGGTAGGGCCAGGCCAGCGCCCCGGTGAAGGAGACGCTGGAATTGAGCCCCAACCGGCGCGACGCCTGCGCCGCCAGGCGCACTTGTTCCACCGCCCAGCGCTGGCGTTCGGCGGGCTTACCGCGCAAGGCTTCCGGCGCGAACCCGTCAAAAGCCTCGTCATAGGCCGGATGCACGGCGACGAGCTGGCCTTGCAGATGAGTGGAAAGTTCGGTGATCGTCACGCCATTGGCTTCGGCGATTCCCAGGATCTGCTGACAATAGGTATCCGAGACAGCGGCGGTTTCCAGGTCGAACAGGCGCTTGTCCCAGGTCGGCACCTGCACGCCCTTATAGCCGAGTGACCCGGCCCAGCGGGTGATCGCTTCCCAAGAGTTGAACGGCGCGGCATCGCCCGCGAATTGGGCCAAGAAAATGCCGGGGCCTTTGATGAGACTTGCCATGAGAGTTTCCTTAAAAAACGGGGCCAGCCCAAAGGGCGGCGGCCTCGGCAGGCGTCAGGGGCGCGGGCCGGTCGAGGCGGGAGGTTAGGCGCAGCGTTTCGCCCGTTTGCGCCGCCGTCAGCATCGCTTGCATGGCTTCGAGCGCGTGCGAGGCCAGCGCGCCAGACGCGCGCTGCGGCGTGCCGTGCAGCACCGAACTCGCCAGTTCGGCAATACCGAGGCAGCGGTAATTCGCCCGCGACGGTTGCGTCGGTGCCCAGTTTGGTGAACGCCAATTCGCCCGCCCGAAAGCGCGCGTCTCGGTATCCACCGCGATCCAATCGCCGCCCGCCTCGGTATATTCCACCGTGCCCCCGAAGAAATTCGGATCGGGCACGCGCAGGGAGCCCTTGGTGCCGTAAAGCTCGATGGCCGGATGGCTGTGCTTCCACACGTCCCAGCTCATCGTGAACTGAATATCGGCCCCGCTTTCGAAATGCAGCAGCGCCATCACCGTTGTCGGCGTTTCGACTGTGATGGCCTTGCCGATCATCGGCCCCGCCGCCGTCACGATCCGCTCGGCAAAGCCCGTGGAGGCGCGCGCCTGCACACTTTCCACCGGCCCGATCAGATTAATCAGCGCGGCGAGATAATAGGGGGCCATATCGAGGATCGGCCCGCCGCCCGGCTTGAAGAAGAAAGTCGGGTCCGGGTGCCAATGCTCCATGCCGTGCGACATGAGATGACAGGTGCCGGATAGGATCGTTCCGACCGCGCCGGAATCGACCAGTTCCCGTGCCGTTTGCCCGCCGCCGCCCAAGAAGGTGTCGGGCGCGCAACCGATCTTCAGGCCACGCTTTTCCGCTTCCGCCACCAGGGTTGCGGCGTCGGCGGCGGCGACCGTAATCGGCTTCTCGCCGAAGACGTGCTTGCCCGCCTGAAGCGCCGCCAGACTGACGGGGAAATGGGCATTGGGCGTGGTCAGATTAACGACTATCTGAATATCGGGCCGCGCCAATAGCGCATCGATACTGAGCGCTTCGATGCCGAAAGTTTTCGCCTGAGCTTCCGCTGCCTCCGCCCGCATATCGGCGCAGGCGACGAGCTTCAGCCCGTGAAAGGAGGCCATGTTTTGAAGATAGATGGTGGAGATATTGCCGCAACCGATCAGGCCGACGCCGAGTTGGCTCATTCCCGCCTCCCCTACGACCAAGACGCGACGGTGTCGCGCGCCCGGCGGGCAAAACGCGCCACATCGGACGGTTTATCGTGCTCGGCGATGAAGAGACCGACGCCGGTAGCTGCGAGCGCCGGGCGGATCGCATCCCAGTTCATCACCCCGTGGCCGGGATCGGCCCAACCGTCTTCGTCCAAACACTCACCCGCTGGCGCAATATCTTTGATATGCACGGCGGCGAGGCGATGGGCGTGTTTTTGGATTTCCGTCACCGGATCGCCATTACCGCGCACGATCCAGGCGAGATCGGCTTCCCACAGCATGTCCGGCGCTTCCTGGAACAGGCAGTCGAGGAAACTCGTGCCATCGGCGGTTTTGCCGTACTCCCAATGGTGATTATGCCAAGCAAATTTCAGCCCTTCGCCCGTCACCACCGCGCCGATGGCCTTTAGCTCCCGGCCGAGCGCGCGCCAATGCTCCTCCCCGCCCTCACGCTCGCC
>NZ_LAJY01000114.1 GCF_000963705.1 Elstera litoralis
AATTCCTGGTCTTTTTCGATGGCGAGCTTCTGGCGGTTGGCGTCCAAATTCTTGGCGCGCACCTGCATTTCCGTATCCTGCTCCACATCGTTGCGCTGCTTGCGCCGCGCTTCGGTCTGTTCGGTCAGACGGGTCAGGCCTTCGGCGTCGAACGCATTATTCGGGTTGAAGAACTGCTTGTCGGTTTGATCCAAACTGGTCAGCGAGACCGATTCGAGTTCCAGCCCGTTCTTTTCCAAATCCTCGGCCACGGCATTTTGCACGGCCTGAACGAAATCGCGGCGCTTATCCTGCAATTCCTGAATAGTCATGGTCGCGGCGGTGGCGCGCAGCGAATCGACGAACTTATCTTCGACGAGGGTGCGCAGCTCATCGGGGCTGAGCGTGCGCGCCCCCAGGGTTTGGGCGGCGGTGCTCACCGCCTCTTCGGTCTGTTTCACCCGCACGAAAAAACCGACGTTCACATCGACGCGCATGCGATCCTTGGTAATCAGGCTCTCGCGCTCGCGCCGGTACACATCCAGCTTCAGCGTGTTCATATTGACGTGAATAAGCTCGTGGAACACCGGCAGAATAATCGCGCCGCCGTCCATAATCACCTTTTGGCCGCCAAGGCCCGTGCGCACGAAAGCCAGTTGCTTCGTTGCCCGGCGGTAGAGCCGCGCCAGAATCAGCCCAATGCCGAGGAGCGCCACCAGCGGGATCAGCGCGAGAAAGGTCAGGTCCGAAAAAATAATCTTCTCAAGCACGGAAGGGTCTCCAGCGTGGGCGGGTTAGGATTGGGGGGCGGTTAGAATCGTCTGAGCTTGCGGGTCGCGAATGCCCCGGTAGAAGGGGCCTTGCTTGGCGACGATGATAATCGGCGTGCCGATGGCGAATTCCTCGCCATCGGTATCGGGTTCGACCATCAGATAATGGGGGCGACCGTGGTGATCTTTTATCAGGGCCTGGGCCGCCATCCCGTGCCGGGCGATCCCGCCGGTAATCAGCCCGCCCCGGCCGATGAAACTCGCCTCGCTGACCGCGCTGGTTTCGTCGCGCGGCACCAGCCGCCCCAGGGCGGTGCCGAACCAGCGCACGCTCAGCAGACCGACGGGCAGCGCGGCAAGGCTCGCGAGCCCGCCCGAGAGATAGCCGCCGGTCAGGCTCAGGCTGATTTGCTGCAGGCTATAGCCGCCCAAGGAAAAGCCGGTCAACAGCAGGAGCAGCAGAATCAACACCGGCACCCGGCCAATGTGCAGCCAGCCGAGCATGCTGTCGCCGATGCCATCGGGCAGCAGATTATCCAAAAGCGCCGAAGGGTTGAGCGCCAGCATCAGGCCGATGGCTTCCAGCAGGACCAGGGCGACCAATAAAAGCGCCGCAACCCCAAAGGGGGCCGTTGAGGCTGCGGTGAAAAAGTCCATCGGTTCCCCCCAAGGGCCAACGCGAATTTGCACGCGCAGGATAGCGTGTTTATGCGGCAAAGGCTGCTTGAAGTTGTGTCATACACGGCAAAAGCTCAGCCGCGCGCCGCTCCTCGACCGGATTCAGGGGAGCTATGCAATCAAGCGGAACCGATCCACATCGACGAGCCCGAAATCGGTGATCTTCAAATGCGGAATCACGGGCAGCGGCAGGAAAGCGAGTTGCAGGAAGGGTTCGTCCAGCGGGCAGCCCATCGCTTTCACGGCGGCGCGTAAGGACTGCAACTGCGCATCCACCCCTTCGAACGGCAGCAGGCTCATCAGCCCCGCCACAGGCAGGGGGAGTTCGGCCAGCACGGCCCCGTCTTTCACTGCGACAAAGCCGCCACCCAGCGCGATCACCCGGTTCACGGCGGCGGCCATATCGGCTTCATTCGTGCCGACGACGCAGATATTATGGCTATCATGCCCAACCGAGGAGGCGAGCGCCCCGGCCTTGAACCCGAACCCTTGCACAAACCCGCGCCCGATATTGCGGTTCACCCCGTGGCGGGCGAGTACGGCGATTTTCAGCACGTCCTGGTCGGGATCGGCCTTCAGCCCATCGGAACCAAAGGCGAGGGTGGCGGTACGGAACTCGGTGACGATTTTCCCCGGCAGCACGCCGATTACCGGCTGCGTGGCGGCGGCGGCGGGATGGGCGAAATGGGATGCTGTGACGGGATCGAGCTTGACCGAATTGAGCCCGACGATCTCCGGTAGGTTGCGGCCTTCGAAACTCTCCGGCGTAATCAGCTTGCCTGCCTGGATCACGCTCCCGACCGTGCAGCTTGCGTAATCGTCGAGCAGCACGATATCGGCACGCCAACCGGGGGCGATTAGGCCGCGATCGCGCAAGCCGAAATGCTGCGCGCTGGACCAGCTCGCCGCCCGATAGGCGTCGGCGGGATCGGCCCCGAGCGCGATGGCGGTGCGGATCAAATGATCCATATGGCCTTCTTGGGCGATTTCCAGCGGGTTGCGGTCGTCGGTGCAGAAGCCGCAGAAGGGGGCGGTGCGCGCGTTCAGAATGGGGGTAAGGGCGGCGACATCGCGGCTGACTGAGCCATCGCGGATGAGCACCTGCATGCCCTTGCTCAGCTTTTCGCGGGCTTCGTCGGCGCTGGTGGTTTCGTGGCAGTTGCGAATTCCGGCGGAAAGATAGGCGTTGAGATCCTTCCCCCGTACCAGCGGCGCGTGCCCGTCGATATGCGTGTCCGAGAAATCGGCGAGTTTTTCCAGCACTTCGCCGTCTTTGGCGAAAAGGCCGGGATAGTTCATGAATTCCGCCAAACCCAGGGTGCGCGGGTGGTTCTTATATTTGTGCAGCACCGAGGCCCCGAGCGTTGCGCCAGAAGTCTCTAACCCCGTCGCCGGAACGCAGGAGGAAAGCTGAACGCGCAAATCCATCACCAGCGCGTCGGAGGCTTCCAGAAAATACCGCAGGCCCGCTTCGCCCAGCACATTGCTGATTTCATGGGGATCGCAAACGGCGGTGGTTGTGCCGCGCGGCAGCACGCAGCGGTCGAACTCGCCGGGGGTGACGAGGGAGGATTCGACGTGAACATGCGCGTCGATAAACCCCGGCACCGCCACTTGATCGGACCCGTCGATCTCGCGCACGCCAGAATACTCGTCGAAGGTGCCGACGATCTTATCGCCGCAGATGGCGATATCCGAGCGGTGCAGCGTGCCCGAAACCACATCGAGCAGCCGGACGTTTTTAATCACCAGATCGGCTTTTTCGGTACCGAGCGCCTGATCGATGCGGCGGGCGATGTCAGCTTTCGAAACGGTCATGATCCTGGTCCTCCGTTTCGGGGTGGCCCGCGCCCGGAACCGGCGCGCCGCCCGCAATTTGCAGCAGTTGCGCCGCCGTGGCGATCGCGATGTCGCGCGGGTCTTTGCCCCCCGTGCCGGGCAGGCCGATGGGGCAAACGAGGCGGGCGGATGCTGCTTCCGCGAGCCCAATCGCCGCCAACCTCTTCAAAAACCGCGCCTTTTTTGTGGCCGAACCGATAAGGCCGACATAAGGCAAATCGGGCCGCCCGAGGGCGGCGGCGGTAATATCTAGGTCCAGCGCGTGATCGTGGGTCATCACGAGTACGAAACATCCGGCGGGCAGGCTGGGGATAATCCTCGCCGCGTGCGGGGTAACATGGACGGCCACTTGCGGCGGCAGGGTTTCGGGAAATTCATCCGGGCGCGCATCGATCCAGTCGATCCGCCGGGGCAGCGGGCCGAGCACCTCGACCAGCGCCCGCGCCACATGGCCCGCGCCGAACAGCGCGAGGGTGAGGGCGGGCGGTAGTATCGGCTCTAAACTCACCGTCACACTGCCTCCGCAACATTGCCCTAAGGTCGGCCCTAACGGCCACTTGCGCGTGATCGGCTGGGACGCGCGTTTCAGAATAAGCTCCCGGCCCAGCGCAATCGCCTCGAACTCCAGCGCGCCGCCGCCGATGGTGCCGAGAACCTTGGCGGCACTCACCGCCATTTTGGTTCCGGCTTGGCGCGGGGTGGAGCCTTGCGCGTCGAGCAGGGTAATCAGCACGAAGGGCGTGCCCGCGCGCTCCCACTCGGCCAAGGCGGCGAAAAACCCCCTCATGCCGCCCCGGAGACGGCCATAATCGCGGCTAACAACCGCTCCGGCGTCGCAGGGGCGTTGAGCGGCACCGGGCCGGGCGTGGTGGCGGTTGCGGCCACAGCATCGCGCAGGGCGAAGAACACGGCATTGGCCAGCATCAGGGGCGGCTCGCCCACGGCTTTCGAGCGGTGGATGGTGTCTTCCCGGTTCGGCTCGTCCCACAGCTCCACCGTGAAAGCCTCGGGCACGTCGCTACAGGCCGGGATTTTGTAGGTGGAGGGGGCGTGGGTGCGCAGGCGGCCTTGCGCGTCCCACACCAGTTCTTCCATCGTCAACCAGCCCATGCCCTGAATAAAACCGCCTTCGATCTGGCCCTTATCGAGCGCTGGGTTCAGCGACGCGCCGCAATCGTGCAGAATATCGACCCGCAACAGGTGGTTTTCTCCAGTGAGGCAATCGACCTCAACCTCAGCCACCGCCGCGCCATAGGCGTAATAGAGGAACGGTCTGCCGTTAAAAAGTTTCGCGGTCGAAATGAATTTTCGGCGTGGCGTAGAAGCCGGTGGACGAGAGCGAAATTCGGGCAAGATAGGCGGCGCGCACGAGATCGGCAAACGGCAAGCGGGTTTCGCCCGCTTCCACCAAGCCGCCGATAAAGCGAACCCCGGTTTCCGGCACGCCATATTTCTGCGCCGCGAAACCCGCTAGCCGGGCGCGAATCGTCAGCGCGGCGGCTTCGGCGGCCTTGCCGTTCATATCGGCCCCGGAAGAGGCGGCGGTTGCGGAGGTGTTCGGCACTTTTCCGGTCGTGGTCGCCGTCGCCAACACCTTATCCAGCCCGATGCCGAAACAATCGGCGACCACCTGCCGGATTTTTTGATAGAGCCCCTGGCCCATCTCGATGCCGCCGTGGTTCACCTGCACCGAGCCATCGGTATAGAGGTGGACCAAGGCCCCCGCCTGATTGAGAAACGTCGTGGTGAAGGAAATCCCGAATTTCACCGGCGTCAGCGCTAACCCGCGCTTCACGTAACGGTTGCGCGCATTGAAGGCCGCGACCTCTGCCCGCCGCGCGCTATAGGCGGCGCTTTCCGCCAGCCGGGCGATCAGGCGGGGGGCGATACCATCCTCGACCGATTGGCCGTAGGGGGTTATGTCGCGCCCCGGCCCATAGAGGTTGATCCGGCGGATCTCCAGTGGGTCGCGCCCGAGGGTCCGGGCGATATCGTCCAGCACGGCTTCAATCGCCAGCATGCCCTGCGGGCCGCCGAAGCCGCGAAAGGCGGTATTGGAGACAGTATTCGTCTTCAGCCGGTACGAATCGACCGCCACATGGGGCAGGTAATAGCAATTATCGATATGGAACATGGCGCGGTCGTTGATTGCGCCCGACAGGTCCGCCGAATAGCCGCAGCGCGACGCAAGCTCCACCGCCAGCCCTTCGATCCGGCCCTCGGCGTCGAAGCCGACCTCGTAGCGCACCCGGAAATCATGGCGCTTGCCGGTCATGACCATATCATCGTCGCGGTCGAGTCGCAGCTTGACGGGACGGCCGGTTTTCAGCGCGAAAATGGCGGCCAGCGCGGCAAACTGCGCCGCTTGGGTTTCCTTACCGCCGAAGCCGCCGCCCAAGCGCCGCACTTCCACTGTCACCAGCGCATCGGGAATTCCGAGGGCATGGGCGACGAGATGCTGCACTTCGGACGGATGCTGCGTGGAGCAATAGACCAGCACCCCGCCTTCCTCGGTGGGGAGGGCAAGGGAGATTTGACCTTCCAGGTAAAAATGATCCTGCCCGCCCATGTGGAGCGTGCCGGAAAGTCGGTGCGCGGCCCCGGCAATTGCCGCCGCCGCGTCGCCGCGCGCCATCCGTTCGGGCTTCAGAATGAAACTTTCGACCGCCATCGCGTCGTCGATGGTGAGGAGCACCGGGAGCGGTTCCACCTCGCCACGTCCAGCCGGGCAGCCCTTCGGGCGGCCAGCAGACTGTCGGCGGCAACCGCGAAAAGCGCTTGGCCGTGGAACTCGATCAGGCTTTCCACCAGAATCGGATCATCCTTCAGCACTGGCCCTACGTTATTTTCGCCGGGAATATCCGCCGCACTCAGAACGGCCACGACGCCGGGGTAGGCGCGGACTTTCGCCAGATCGAGCGCCGTCAAGCGCCCGTGGGCGTGGCGACTGAGGCCGACCGCCGCGTGCAACAGCCCCGCCGGTTCGGGGAGATCATCAATATAGGGCGCGGTGCCGCGCACATGGCGGCGCGCCGCATCATGGGGCTGGGTGGTGCCGACGGTCGGCGTCAGGGGTAGGGCTCCATCCTTCATTCGGCGGCCTCCTGAGCCAGAACACCCGTTTCACGCAGATAAAAGCGCAGCAGCAGGTTCTGGGCGACGGTCAGCCGATATTGGGCGGATGCGCGCATATCGCTGAGCGGGCTGAAATCTTCGGCAAGGGCCGCCATCGCGTCCCGAATCGTCGCTTCCGTAAAGGGCTTCCCGCGCAACGCCGCCTCCGCCGCCCGCGCCCGCGCTGGAATGCCCGCCATGCCACCAAAGCCGAGCCGGGCCGCGCGGATGATCCCCTCCTCAAGCTCCAGCCGATAGCCCCCGCAGACGGCGGAAATATCCTGGTCGATGCGTTTTGAAATCTTATCGGTTCCGTAACGAGATAGAGAGTCTAGTCTTGATACTGAAACCGAAATGATAAAGTCGCCCGGCTGGCGCGCGGTTTTGCGGTAGTCGAGGAAATAATCTTCCAGCGGTAACGACCGTTCCACCGTGCCCTTGCGTAAGGTGAGCGTCGCCCCGAGGGCGATAAGCGCGGGCATCGAATCGCCAATCGGCGAGCCATTGCCGATATTGCCGCCGAGAGTGCCGCTGTTGCGGATCTGCGTGGAGCCAATGCGTTGGAAGAGCCGTTCGAGATCCGGGTGAATCGCCGCCAGATAGGGCAGGGCGTCGGTAAAGCTAACCCCCGCGCCGAAGGTGATCGCATCGACTTTGGCGTCAATCGCCTTTAACTCCGCGAGGGCACCGACCGAAATCAGATGCGGCATCGACCGATGCTGCTTCGTCACCCACAGGCCGATATCGGTCGCACCCGCTAGAAGCTCAGCCTGCGGGAAGCTTTCGACCAGATCGGCTAATTCGTCCAGCGTGGCGGGCGCGTCGAACCTTTGGCCGGCTTCGGTGGTGATCGAGAGCGACTCCCGGCGTTGGATTTGCTTCAGCAGGGCTACCGGCGGTTCAGCGGTGGGGCGGGCAGGCTGAACATACTCTCCGCCGCCGCGATAATCGGCTTATAGCCCGTACAGCGGCAGAGGTTTCCGGCGAGCGCGGTATTGATCTCGTCGCGCGCCGGGGCCGTGTCGCGCGTCTGGTAGAGCGTATAGAGGCTCATGACAAAGCCGGGGGTGCAGAAGCCGCATTGGCTGGCGTGTTCCGTCACCATCGCGTGCTGGACCGGGTGCAGATCGGCGTCTGAAGCGGCCAGATCTTCCACCGTCACCAACTCTTTACCGTCGAGCATCGGCAGGAACTGAATGCAGGCGTTGACGGCCTGATAGGTGACAGAATCGCCCGCAAGCGTGCCGATGGCGACCGTACAGGCCCCGCAATCGCCCTCGGCACAGCCTTCCTTGGTGCCGGGGCGACGGGCGCTACCGCGCAGCCAATAGAGCAGGGTCAAGGTTGTGTCCGTGACGACAACCTCTTGAACCTGCCCGCCCATGACGAACCGGATTGGCGTCTGCATCCTGTTCTCCAAATGATTTCGAATCCTGTGCCGATTTGACCCTTCGGTCAACCGCCGCCGTGCAGCCCCCCATCGGTACCGCGCGTCGCCCAATGGGCGAGCCGCCGTTCCATCAGCGCTGCGCCCGCATACATGATGATCCCCAGAACCGCGATGACGACGAGGCCCGCAAACAGCAGCGGCGTCCGGAAGGAGGAGGAGGCGACCAGCATCAAATGGCCAATGCCATTGTTCGACGCCACGGTTTCGGAAATCACCGAGCCGACGAAAGCCAAGGAAATCGCCACTTTCAGCGAGGCGAAGAAATAGGGCAGCGCGCGCGGCAGCCCAACTTTCCACAGAATATCGCGCTTACGTGCCCCGAGCGAGCGCAGCACATCCTGCAATTCCGGCTCCAGCGTTGCAATCCCAGCGGCGACATTCACCGCAATCGGGAAGAAGGAGATCAGGAAGGCGGTGATAATCGCCGGGACAGTGCCGATGCCGAACCACATCACCAGGATCGGCACCAGGGCCACTTTCGGAATAGCGTTGAAGCCGATCAGCAGCGGGCCGAGCGCCCGATACAGCAGCGGGGCCGCCCCAATCGCCACCCCGAGGGCGAGCCCGAACGCGACCGCCAGACCAAAGCCCACCAGCGTCGTAAAAAGCGTCTGCCCGGCATTCAGCCAAATCGCTTCGCGGTACTGAATAAGGCTTTCACGGTGGCGGTCGGCGTCGCCAGAATGCTTTCCGGTACTTGGAAGATCACGCAGACCAACTCCCAGAGCAGCACGAGCCCAAGGGCGGCGAGCCAGGGGAGGGAGGCACGATACAGTTTGCGGTTGCGCGCGCTCATGCCGCCCCCAAGGATAACGGCACTTGCCGGGCGACATCGATTTTCGCGCGGACATCGTGCAGCAGGGCGTTGAAATCGGGCGCAAAGCGCAGATCGAGCGACCGGGGGCGCGGGAAATTAACCTCACAGGCGGCGGAAATTGTGCCGGGACGCTGGGAGATGACGATGATTCGGTCGGCCAGCATCGCCGCCTCCTGCAAATCATGGGTCACAAGCAGAGTGGTGAACTTACGCTCCAGCCACAGGGCTTGTAGCGCCTCCCACAGTTCTTCGCGGGTGAAAGTATCGAGCGCGCCGAAGGGCTCATCAAGCATGAGGAGCTCGGGTTCATGGATCAGCGCCCGGCAGAGCGACACGCGCTGCTGCATGCCGCCGGAAAGCTGCCAGGGGTAATGATCCTCAAAGCCGGTGAGGCCGACTTTCGCTAAGAGTTGGCGGGCTTTGTTCTCATAGTTGCGCCGATCCGCCCGAAAATTGCGCCGGTGCGGCTCCACCACTTCCAATGGCAGCAGCACATTCCCCAAAGCCGTGCGCCAGGGCAGCAGCGTGGGGTTCTGAAACGCCATGCCGACGATTTTCAGCGGCCCCGTTACCTTTTGCCCGGCCACCGTCACCGACCCGGCGGACGGCGGGCGCAGGCCGGAAATTAGCTTCAGCAGGGTCGATTTCCCGCAGCCGGAGGGGCCGACCACGGCCAGAAACTCCCCTCGGTGTAGGGTAAGATCGATGCCTTGGAGGGCGAGGGTGCCGCCCTCCTCGCCATAGGTCAGGCTTGCGCCCGCGATGCGGATAAAAGCCTCGCTCATAGCTTCCGATCGGCCGCCGGCGGCAGGAAGGAGGCGTCGAATACCTGTTCGGGTGTCGGAACGGTTTTCAGCCCTGCCGACAGGGCCACTTGATCGATAGACCGCTTCAGCCGCGCCATATCGACCCCGCCAATACCGTCGCGCTTGACGTTGGGGGTGACGATATTCGTGCTGATGGCGAGTTCCAGCCGTTCCATCTCCAAAGGCTCTTCGATCAGCGGGTCTTTCTTCTTGGTCGCGGCGATCCCGGCTTTCGGGTCAGCGATCATGTCCTTCAGACCCTTAATCGTCGCGCGGATGAAGCCTTTCACCGCTTCCGGCTTTTCGGCGATGATCTTCGGTGAGGCAATCAGGCCGTTGCCGTAGAAATCCATCCCAAAGTCCGAATAGCGCATCGCGACGATATCTTCGCCCTTCACGCCCTTGGCTTTCAGGTCGAGGAAGGAGGAGAAATAATGCCCGGAGATGAAATCCACCTCTTTGCGTACCAGCATGGCTTCGCGTAAGGACGGATCCATATTCTTCCGGGGCACAGCGGCGGCATCAATGCCGACCTTCTGGGCAAAGGCCGGGAACAGCTTGTATGAGGCGTCGAAGACCGGCGCGCCCAGGGTTTTGCCGACCAGATCGGCGGGTTTGGTAATCCCGCTGCTTTTCAGCGCATAGACGCCGAAGGGCGGGAAGTCGTAGACCATCATCACCGCCTTAATCGCCTTATCGGCATTGGCGGCATTATATTCGATGAGGGCGTTGACATCGGCAAAGCCCAGCTCGTAGGCGCTGGAGGCGACGCGGTTGACCGCCCCCGCCGAGCCTTGGCCGGAGTCGATGGTTACATCCAACCCTTCGGCCTTGTAATAGCCCTTATCGAGCGCGATCAGGAAAAAGCTGGTAGGGCCTTGGAACTTCCAATCCAGCGTTACCTTCACGGCGGTCTGCGCGAACGCGGGGGCCGAGAGGGCCGAGCCCATCAGGGCCGCGAGCGACAGAAATTTCCAAAACCCGCGCCGTCCCATAGCCTGCGTCATGCTGCGTCTCTCCTGCTGGTCGCGTGCCCTCCCCCAAGAGCTGAACGGGGGGCTTGCTAACCCCTATGGCAAAACCCGTTCCAGATTACTCCGGTAGCCCGTTCCTGCGCATTTTGACGGCACTGACCCCTGGGTTGCACTATTTTTTGACCAAATGGTCAAACTTTAGGCGGGGTGGGTGGCGATCCAATGCTGGGCAATGTCGATCCGCCGCGTCACCCACACGCCCGTGTGACGGCTGATGTGATCGAGGAAGCGCCGCAAGCCGATCACTCGCCCTGGCCGTCCGATAAGGCGGCAGTGCAGCCCGACCGACATCATTTTTGGCGACGTTTCGCCCTCGGCATAGAGCGCGTCAAAGGCGTCGCGCAGATAGGCGAAAAACTGGTCGCCGGTATGGAAGCCCTGGGCCGTGGCGAAGCGCATATCATTGGCGTCCAGCGTATAGGGAATCATCAACTGCGCCCGCCCGTGGCTGTGGTCCCAATAGGGCAGATCATCGGCGTAGGTGTCGCTATCATAGAGAAATCCCCCCTCTTCGGCGACGAGGCGACGGGTGTTCGGGCTACAGCGGCCCAAGTACCAGCCGCGCGGGCGCGTGCCGGTGAGGTGCTTGATAGTCTCGATGGAGCGCAGCATATCGGCCTTCTCGACCTCCTCGGCGATGTTTTGATAGTCGATCCAGCGGTAGCCGTGGCTAGCGATTTCATGGCCCAACCCCACGAAAGCTTCGGCCAACTGTGGGTAGCGCTCCAGCGCCATGCCGACCGCGTAGACTGTCAGTGGCATGTTGAATTCCTGGAACAACCGCAGCAGCCGCCACACTCCGGCGCGGCTGCCGTATTCGTAAATGCTTTCCATATTCATATGCCGCGCGCCGACAATCGGCTGCGCGCCGATGATTTCGGACAGGAAAGCTTCGGAGGCGGCATCGCCGTGCAGAATGCAGTTCTCGCCGCCCTCTTCGTAGTTCAGCACGAAACTCACCGCGATCTGGGCACCATTCGGCCATTGGGCGTGCGGCGGGTTCAGGCCGTAGCCAATCATCTCGCGGGGGTAGGCGGCGCTCGAAACACTCATGGCATGGTTCCTGCTGTTTTGGGCCTGCATAGGGTTGCCCTGCTGAGGGTGAGAAGAGGCGACGCAATTGTCGCGCCGTCTTTTCCGTGTCAGCCTGAATTGAGACAGTCGAAACGGTATCGAGTGGGACGGACGGATGACAAGAGCGGTGCTGGCGAAGCATGTGCGCGAAGCGCGGCTATGGTCGCGCCTCAGCGATCTTGCCGCGATTGGTGCGACGCCGAAAGGCGGGGTGTGCCGGTTGGCGCTCACGCCGGAGGACGGCGCGGCGCGGGTGATGCTGGCCGGATGGGCGAAAGCGCGCGGCTTTAGCGTTTCCGAAGACGCCATCGGCAATCTCTATGTGCGCCGAGAAGGCAGCGACCCCAGCTTACCGCCCGTGATGACCGGCTCCCATCTGGACACGCAACCGACGGGCGGGCGCTTCGATGGCGTCTATGGCGTGCTCGCCGGGTTCGAAGTGCTGGAAGCTTTGGACGATGCCGGGGTGCAAACCCGCCGGGCCGTGGAAGTCGTCGGCTGGATGAATGAGGAAGGCGCGCGGTTTCAGCCGGGCTGCATGGGCTCGGGCGTTTTTTGCCGGGGCCATGCCGCTCGCCGATATGCTCGCCGTCGCCGATAAGACGGGGGCGACCGTGGGCGCGTCCATCGCCGCGCTGCCGAAAATTGGCCCGGCGCGGGACTTCGGCTTCCCCGTTCATGCCTATGTGGAGGCCCATATCGAACAGGGACCGCGCCTAGAGGCGGCGGGCGATACGATTGGCATCGTGACCGGCATTCAAGGCGCGCGCTGGTTCGCGGTCGAGGTGACGGGCAGCGAGGCCCATGCGGGCACAACGCCGCGTGCACAACGCAAAGACGCGCTGATGGCTGCGCTGGACGGCATTCAGGCCTTACGGGCGCTCATGAATGATCCCGACGATCAGGTGCGTTTTACGGTCGGGCGGATGGAAGTTTCCCCCGGCTCGCCGAATACGGTGCCGGGCAGAGTGTTCTATACCATCGACTTTCGCCACCCGGACGCGGCCACTGTGCAGCGCTTGGGGGATTTGGTCATACCAACCTTGGAGGCAGTGGCGGGTTCCTGTGCGATTAGCGTGCGCGAAACCTTCACGGGGCCGCCCGTCGCCTTTGATTCCCTGGTCGTCGATCAGGTCGCCGCCGCCACGCAGGCGCTCGGTTATTCGCACCACGCCCTCCCGTCGGGCGCGAATCACGACGCGAAATTCATGGCGCGTCTATGCCCCACGGGGATGATCTTCATTCCCTGCCTCGGCGGCGTTAGCCACAATGAGGCCGAATCGGCCACCCCGGACGACTGTGTTGCGGGCGCGCGCGTTCTCGCCGAAACTCTGCTCGCCCTCGCCCAATCGTAAAATCGAACGAGACAAAGATGATTTTCAATCCCGCTGCCGTCCGCCCCGATCTCGTGTCGATCCTGACCGATCTGATTGCGCGCCCGAGCCCGTTTCCCTCCGGCGACTGCCGCGCCATCAACGCCTATACCGCCGAGCGGTTGACCCGCGCGGGTTATAGGGTCGAAATTCTGGCGCGCTCGCCGGAAACCGAAGCGCAGGGTTATACGAATGTCGTCGCCAAGCTGGGGGCGGGGGAGCCGCGCCTGGTGTTCAACGCCCATGCCGATACGGTTTCGGTCGGCGAACGGGCGATGTGGCTGACGGACCCGTTTACCGCCGTCGAAAAGGACGGGCTGATCTACGGGCTCGGCGCGGGCAATGGCAAGGGCAATATGGCAGTGCAGATCTGGCTCGCCGAGGAAATCGCCCGGCGCGGTGGCCCGACGACCGGCGAGGTCTGCTTCAGCTTCGTTTCGGACGAGGAAAACCTCGGGCCGGACGGTATGTTTTATTTGCGCGAAATCGGCGCGGTGAAACCGCAGGTGCTGATCTTGGGCGCGCAGACCGAAAATCAGCTCATCACTGCCGAACGCGGGGTGATGTGGGTGCGGATTGAGACCAGCGGCACGGCAGCGCACGCGGGCAATCCGGCGGCGGGCGATAACGCCATTCTGCGCATGCTGCGCGTGCTCGGCCAACTCGACGCCAGCCTCGCCCCGCGTTTGGCGGCGCGCACCGATGGCGCAATGCTCTCCACCAATAATATCGGCATGATCCGGGGGGGGCATAACACTAATGTCGTCCCCAATTTCTGCTGGGTTGAACTCGACCGCCGCGTGCTCCCCTCCGAAAAAGTCATCGACGCTTTCGCCGAAATGAAAGCCATTGTCGAAGATATCGACGAGCCCGCCGGGACGGTGAGCATCGAGCTTCTGCGCGGCACCAACGGCTTCCGCGCTCCCGAAGGCGGGCAGGGTGTCGCCGCGTTTCAGAAGGCCATCAAGGCGGTAACAGGGGCCGACGCGCGCTTCCTCAACGCCACCGGCGTGTCGGACGGGCGCTATTTTTGCCGATGACGGTATCGAAATCATCAACTTCGGCCCCGGCGCGGGTGCGCAAGGCCATGCGGCAAATGAGAGCGTTCCCATCGACCAAATGGTGACGGCGGCGGAAATCCAACTGGCAATGGTGCAGGATTTGCTTGGGGTGAAGTAATCGTCAGGGGCTCTGCCCCTGCCTGTAAGTTTAGCGAGCGGAGACGAATGAATGGCGTTGGAAGCCTACCTGCTGGACTGGGCGCAAATGCTGGTACGCTGGCTGCACTTGATTACGGGGATTGCCTGGATCGGTTCGTCTTTCTATTTCGTTTGGCTGGATAATCATTTGGAAGTGCCACCGAAAGACCCGAACCCGCGCGTTTATGGGGAAATCTGGTCGGTACATGGCGGCGGCTTTTACCATAACCGTAAGTTTATGACCGGGCCGGGCTGGATTCCGGAAAAGCTGCATTGGTTCAAGTACGAGGCCTATTTCACCTGGATGAGCGGCATGGGGCTGCTCGCCTTGCTCTATTGGGCGGGGGCGTCGACGTTTATGGTCGATCCGGCGGTCATGCCGCTGGAGCCCTGGCAGGCGGTGGCGATTGGTGCGGCGGCTTTGCTCGGCGGTTGGTTGATTTATGAGGGGCTGTGCCGCACGGAACTCGTCAAATCCGGGATGGATTTTGCCGTGATCGGCTTAGTCCTGTTGGGATTAATTGCGTTCGGGCTTAGCCAGCTTCTCGGCGGGCGCGCCGCCTTTATCCATGTCGCGCGATGATTGGCACCTGCATGGTGGGTAATGTATTTTTCGTGATTATCCCCGGCCAAAAGAAAATGGTGGCGGCGATTGCGCAGGGGCAAGAACCCGATCCAATCTACGGGCTGCGCGGCAAGCAGCGCTCGGTCCATAATAATTATCTCACGCTGCCCGTGCTGTTCATCATGATTAGCAACCACTACCCGATGACCTATTCGGGCGCGTGGAATTGGGCCGTTTTGATAGTGATTACCGTTGCCGGGATGCTCATTCGGCACTTCTTCAATCTGAAGCATAAGGGCATCATCAAGCCGTGGCTGCCTTTGACCGGCGCGGCGTTGCTGGCGGGGGTCTCGCTCTTTCTCTACCCGCGCCCGCAGGCCCCGAAAGGCCCCGCCATTGTGATTGCGCCGGAGTTAGTGACCTTTGCCAATGTGCAGGAAATCATCAACAACCGCTGCGTTTCCTGCCACGCCGCCACACCATCGCGCGGGAATTTCGTCACGGCTCCGGCGGGGATCAAGCTTGAAGACGCCGGCGATATCAAGCGCTGGGCCGGGCGGATTCACGAACAGGCCGTGGTGCGCCGCTCGATGCCGCAGGGCAATGTCACGGCGATCACCGAGGAAGAGCGGGCGCTACTGGGCGCTTGGTATCGGGCGGGGGCACCGGGGCAGTAGGCGCTAGAGAAACGGTCGCCCACCAATCGCCTGAACGAAGGTGGCAACGGTCAGGAGCGTGCCGAAAACCGCGCCGCCGTAGAGGGCGAGACGCCAGGGACGGGTTTTCAGCCCCATAGCAGCAGGGCGAGCAGTGGCAGCGCCTGCATCAGGTGCAGCCCGAAGAAATGGGCGACGCGCAAATCGCCGCCGTCCCGCGCCCAGCCGACGATCGGCAAGCCTCCCGCATCGCTGGCGATCCCGCCGACCCAATGGCCCGGCTGCCCGCCCATCCAAATGCCGGTGATCCCGCCGAGCACGCCGCCGAGGATCAACCCAAGCCCGGCCCCGATGGCAAGAACCCTTGGTCCTGTTGGGTTGGAGATAATGAGAAAACCAATCCAGCTGTGCCTCCAACGAGGGCGATAGCGCTGACTCCCATTACGGAGTACATCGCGGCCAGAAAAGGTGTGCTGAGATTATAGTGTGATGTCTGCCCTTGGGCGGCTTGATAGGTGATGTAGATCATCTCAAATAAGCTCGTGGTAATAAGTACTACGGAGAGCCAGAAAACTAAACGGCTAAAGCGTTTTTCTTTCTGTAAGAACTCCAATAGAAGGGCAACCGTTAAAAGATGTATGGCGAGTGATGCCTGAAATTTCATTGGCTTTATCCAAACGGATATGTCGTTTATGTGACGATCGTCAAGTAAGTATGCAGTATATGTTGGAATAAGCACAA
>NZ_LAJY01000115.1 GCF_000963705.1 Elstera litoralis
GGCATCTTCGGTCCCGCAGGACGGACAGGCGGGCGGCACCGGCTGGGTGTGGCCGCAATGGTGGCAGAGCAAGCGCCCGCGCCCGCGATGCTCCACCAACCAGGCCGAGCAGTTCGGGCACTCAAAGCGATAGCCGCAGGTCCGGCACAGGGTTAGCGGCGCATAGCCCCGGCGGTTGAGAAACAGCATCGCCTGCTCGCCGCGCGCCAAGGTTTCGGCAATCGCATCGCGCAGGGGGATCGACAGAAACGCCCCGCGCGGCGGCGGGCTGCGGCGCAGGTCGATAGCGGCGATCTCCGGCATCTCCGCGACGCCGTGGCGTTCGGGCAGGCGCGTGCAATGGAAGCGCCCGGATTCGACATTCGCCAGACTTTCGAGCGAAGGGGTGGCCGAGGCCAGCAGGATCGGCACGCCCTCCAGCCGGGCGCGCACCACGGCCATATCGCGGGCGTTATAGAGCACGCCCTCTTCCTGCTTAAAGCTGGCCTCATGCTCCTCATCGACGACGATCAGGCCGAGATGATCCAGCGGCAGAAACAAGGCCGAGCGCGCGCCGACGACCACCGGGGCCTGCCCCAGCGCAATGCGCCGCCAACTTTTGCGCCGCGCCGCCGGGGTCAGGTGCGAGTGCCAGACCAGCGGATCGGCCCCGAAGCGACTGCGGAAGCGCTCCAGCCACTGCGTCGAGAGGGCGATTTCGGGTAGGAGCACCAGCACTTGCCTGCCTTCCGCCAAGCAGCGGCGACGGCGGCGAAATAGACTTCGGTCTTGCCCGAGCCGGTCACGCCATCGAGCAGGGTCACGGCGAAACCGCCCGTTCGCACTTGATCGCAGAGGGAATCGGCGGCGGCTTGCTGATCGTCGGAAAAATCCGCGCCGCGCCAGCGGTAGGGCGGTGGCGGGGTAAGCTCCGGGGCGACGCTGACGCTCTCCAGCCAGCCCGTGCGCACCAACCCGGTAATCACGGCGGCGCTGACCCCAGCGGCGCGGGCGAGGTCGGCGGGCGTCATCGCGGCCTCTTCCTCCAGCACAGCGAGAACCTTCTTGCGGGCCGCCGTCAAGGCACCCTCGCCGCCAATGCGGGTGAGGCGGACGAGCCGCGTCGGCTCCGGGGCATCGAGCGCGTCGGGCACGCTGAGGCCCATGCGCAGCACGGCACCGGGGGGGCTGAGCGTATAGGCGGCGACCCAATCGATGAGCTTGCGTAAGGGGTCGGCCATCGGCGGCACCGGATAGGCGGGACCGAGCGGCTTCAGGCGGCGGGCGGCGATTTCCTCCCCCCCGTCAGGCCGGTCCCAAACCACGCCGGGCAGAAACCGGCTGCCGAGCGGCACGGTGCAGATGGTGCCGGGAGGCGGAACCTCTTCGCCCTCCGGCACGGCATAATCGTAGAGGTCGCCGAGCGGCAGCGGCAGCAGCACCGAAACGCGGCGGGGTTCCGCATCATCGATTAGGAGCGATGCGGGCCGATCCTGCGCCTCGGGCCTAGCGGGACGGCGGGTCATCGGCTAAAGTCGCGCTGTGATACATCCCAGGCGGGGCCTGGGGCGAAAACTTCGGGCGGGCAGTCCGCCAAGGCTAAGGGAAGAAGCATCAGGATGAAGTTCTTTATCGACACGGCCGACGTTGCGGAAATTAAAGCCCTGGTGCCCACCGGGCTGGTGGACGGCGTGACCACCAATCCCTCCTTGGTAGCGAAAACTGGCCGTAAGTTCACGGATGTTATCGCGGAAATCTGCGAAATCGTCGAAGGCCCCGTTTCGGCGGAAGTGGCGGCGACCGATTTCGACACGATGCTGAAGGAAGGGCTGCACCTCGCGGCTATCGCCAAGAACGTCACGGTGAAGCTGCCGCTGACAGTCGATGGGCTCAAGACCTGCAAGCATTTATCGGATAAGGGCATTCAAACCAATGTCACCCTCTGCTTCTCCCCGGCGCAAGCGCTGCTGGCGGCCAAAGCGGGCGCGACCTTTATTTCCCCCTTCGTTGGGCGCTTGGACGATATCGGCCACGATGGCATGGGCCTGATTGCGAGATCATCGAGATTTATTCGGCCTATCCGAATTTCACCACCGAAGTGCTGGTCGCCTCGGTGCGCAACCCGACCCACATCATCGAAGCCGCCAAGATGGGGGCCGATGTTTCGACCTTGCCGCCGTCGCTGCTGTGGATGCTCTATAAGCACCCGCTGACCGAACGCGGCCTTGAGACCTTCTTGAAAGATTGGGCCGCGACCGGCCAATCGATCCTCTAGAACGGAACGAAACGGATGGACGAGCGCAGCGTAGAGCAGAGCGGACGGCAAGGGGAAGCGGTTGCGAAGGTGAAAGCCGACGCGCTGACCGATGCCGCCGTGCTGACCTACCTGCGCCGTAATCCCGATTTTCTAGTGCGGCACCCCGATATTGCCGGGGTGCTGATACCGCCCGTGCGCGCGATGGGCGAGGGGGTTGTCGATCTTCAGCAGTTCATCGTCCAAAAACTGCGCTCGGACATTAGCCGCCTCAAGCTCAATCAGCGCAAACTGATTGCCACCAGCCGCAATAATCTCGTCAGCCAAGGCCGCGTGCATGCCGCGATTATCGCCCTCATTGGCGCGCGCAGCTTCGAAGATTTCATTACGGTGCTGACGGATGAGCTTGCCAGCTTACTCGATGTGGATGCGGTCGGCTTCTGCCTGGAAGCCAGCGGCGAAGGCACCGTGGCCGCCAATAGCAATGTGCGGATTCTCCCCATCGGCATGATCGATCAACTCTTGGGCAGCGAAGCCGTCGTGCTGCGCGCCGATATTTCGGGCGAGCCCGAGATTTATGGCGAGGAGTTGGCGGGGTTGGCGCGGTCGGACGCGCTTATTCGCCTGCATGTGTCCAGCCAAGCCCCCGCCGCGATGTTGGCCCTGGGCGCGCGCCGTCCAGGGATTTTCCATCCGGGTCAGGGTACGGAACTCATCGGCTTTTTGGCCGAAACGGTGGAAATCACGACCCGCGCCTGGCTTGATCTCGACGAGTAACCGCGCGTGCTGCCCGCCGGGCTCACCTTTACTGCCGCGCCGGATTTGACCGAGGCGCTGACGGGCTGGCTGCTGTGGCTCGGGGCGGAAAAGCGCGCTTCTAAGCACACGCTTGATGGCTATGGGCGCGACTTGGCGGCGTTCCTGCTGTTTCTCACTGAGCATCGCGGCGAAATTCCCGACCTGTCCGGGCTTGCGAGCTTAACCCCGACCGATATCCGCGCCTTTCTCGCCCGCCGCACCGAAGCCGGAATTTCGCGCGCCTCGCTGGCGCGGGGGCTCTCGGCCTTACGCAGCCTATTCGGGCGGCTCGATCATTTGGGGCTCGTGCAAAACCCAGTGATGAGCGCCATCCGCACGCCCCGCCAGCCCAAAACCGCGCCGCGTGCTTTAAGCGAGGCCGAAGCCGCCGATAGTCTCGATCATATCGCCGAAATCGCCAGCGCACCCTGGCTGGGGGACCGCGATCTAGCCCTGATTACCCTGCTCTACGGCTGCGGCTTGCGCCTGGGTGAAGCCCTGGGCCTGACCCGCGCCGAGGCTCCCCTGTCGGACGTGCTGCGCGTGCGCGGCAAGGGCGGGAAAGAGCGGATCGTGCCGGTTCTGCCGGTGATCGCCGATGCGGTGCGCGCCTATCTCGCCGTCTGCCCCTTCCCGCTGCCGTCGGAGGGACCGCTATTCGTCGGTGCGCGGGGCGGGCCACTCAATCCGGGGGTGGTGCAACGGCAGATTCGCCGCTTGCGGGTGGCCCTCGCCCTGCCCGAAACCGCAACGCCCCACGCGCTGCGCCATAGTTTTGCGACGCATCTGCTGGCATCGGGCGGGGAGCTTCGCACCATCCAGGAATTGCTCGGCCACGCCTCGCTCTCTACAACCCAGCGCTATACGGAAGTAGACGCCGCGCGCCTGATGGCGGTGCATCGGGCGGCACATCCGCGCTCCCGCCGGGCCGAGACAATCGGCTAAAAGGTCAGGTATTACGCCCTTCTCAGCAATATTCTTCTTCACCTATCACGTTAAGATCACCTCCCCTTGACGTAAACTGAATGACGTTATTGACAGTGCGTAAAAGTTGATCGATAGTCATGCTAATAAATCCTTAAAAATAAGGACTCCCTGGGGAGGGAACAAACATGAGCCTGTTAGGGGATACCCGGCTGTTCTGGAAACAGCTGACGCTGATCGCTGTGCAAGCGGTACTGACACTGATTGTCGGCTTGGTTGGGATTGAGGCGGCGGCCTCGTCCGCAGCGGCGGATCGGCTGCTGATTATCATGATCGTCTGCATCGTTTTCGGCTGTTTGCAAGGGTTGGTGATTGCCCGCTTCGGTATCGGCAATCCGTTGCGCGCCGCCATTGCCGCCCTGCGCGGTTTGGCCGCCGGTGACGTGAATACTGCCATTCCGATGGTCCGCCGCCGCGATGAAATTGGCGATGTGCTGCGCGCCGCCGAAATTTTCCGCGAGAATCTGGCGCAACTGCACCGTATGGATACGGAAAAGCGCGAAACGGAAGCGCGGGCCGAAGCGGAAAAGCGCCGCCTGCTGGCCGAGCTTGCCGATAGTTTCGAGCAGTCGGTGCGCGGCGTTTGCAAGACGGTTGGCACCGCTGCCGATGGGCTGAACGGCACAGCGCGGGAGATGGCGGCGCTGTCCGAACAAACCTCGCGCCAGTCGCAGATGGTCAGTTCAGCCACCGATCAAGCCGCCCATTCGGTGCAAACCGTGGCCTCGGCCTCCGAAGAACTGGCGGCGTCGATCGGCGAGATTGGGCGGCAGGTGACGCAATCGGCCTCCATCGCCAGTTCCGCCGCCGCTGATGCGCGCCGTACCACCGAATCGGTCACCGGCATGGTGTCGGCCGCCCAAAAGATCAACGAGGTCGTGCATCTCATTAATGAGATCGCGGCGCAAACCAATCTTCTCGCCCTCAACGCTACGATTGAAGCGGCGCGCGCGGGCGATGCCGGGCGCGGCTTTGCCGTGGTCGCCTCCGAAATCAAATCGCTGGCGACGCAAACCTCGAAAGCCACCGAGGATATTGCCGAGCAGGCCGAGACCATTCAAACCGCAACGCGCGGCGCGGCGGAATCGATCCAAGGCATCGCCGCCACCATTCTGCGCATCAATGATATTTCCAGCGGCATTGCGGCGGCGGTCGAACAGCAGTCGGCGGCAACCCGCGAGATTACCCGCAATGTGCAGGAAGCCGCCCGCTCCACCGAAGACGTCAGCCGCACGATTGCGGGCGTATCGCAGGCGGCGGGACAAGCGGGCTCCAGCGCGGCGCAGGTCCTCACCGCCACCTCGGGCCTGACGCGCGAAAGCGCGCATCTGATGCAGGAAGTGGATCGGTTTATTGCGCGGATCCGAGCGGTTTAAGGTTTAATCGCCGCCGCCGAGTTCCAGCGTGCGCAGAGTATGGGTCACGATCTCGCCGAATTCGGTGAGATAGACCGACCCCTTCACCGTGCGCTGGACCAAAATCGAACGCCGGTCGGTCTGATCGACCTTGCGCTTAGCGAGCCCGAGTTGCGAGAGCCGGTCGAGCGCGCGGGTAATGGCGGGCTTGGAGATATTCAACTCGGCGGCCAGCCCGCGCACCGTATGGGGGGCGGGGGTGAGATAGACGGTCAGCATCACCGCCATTTGCCGCGCGGTCAGGTCCGGCGACTCGCGTCGCACGCCTTCGACCGTCGTCAAGCGCCACATATCGAGCGCTAGGGCGGTTTTCATCGGTTCCCGTGCCTCGGCCATTCTGGTCGCACTCGCCGCCAATCGTTACGCAGTCAAATCAAGCTGCGGTATGACAGGGCCTAAAGCAAGATGATTTGTGTTCCTGAGAAATATGGCTTTCTCTGGGCGGGTTTTAGAGGCGGCGAACCAGTTCCCGAACCCGAATTTCGGCTTCGGTTAGCCACAGGGCGCGTTGTTCGGGCGTGCTGTTGGCGATGATCCGCAAAACCCAGCGCTGGACCTGCTGCACACCGCAGTAGGAGAGCAGGCAGTCGCGCCACATGCGCTCCAACGGGTCGCCGAAAAACCGCTGCTCGCGGTCTTCGGCGGTATTGCTGGTATTGACGATTAGGGCCGTGCGGGTGCGCAGCAGCGGGACCGGCGGGCCGCCTTCATCGAAATTCTTTTCGAAATCATAGGCAGACCCGAGCGCGAACACCCGGTCCATCCAGCCTTTCATTATGGCGGGCGGCGCGCCCCACCAGTTGGGATGGACGATAATCAGCGCGTCGGCGGCGAGCAGCGCCTTGATATGGTCTCGCACGCGGGGATCGTCGGTCGGCAGGCCCCGCGCTTCGGCGGCGGTTAAGCACGGATCGAACTCTTCCCGGTACAGGTCGCGCAGATACACATCCGCCCCGCCTGCCTGCGCCGCCGCTTCCATCCGTTGCGCGAGCGCCAGGGTGAAGCTATGGGGATCGGGATGGGCGGTGACGATGAGAACGCGCGGCATCCGGCTAGTGAACCAAATAATCTTCGATGAGGGCAAACAGCGCGCGGATGCTATGAACATCGCCGCCTTCGGGCCGTCCGGGGCGGGCGCGCGGGTTCCAGGCCATCATATCCACATGGACCCATTTGGTCGCAGGATCGACGAATTCCGCCAAGAACAGCGCCGCCGTGATCGCGCCGTTAAAGCTGCTTTCGCCGGTCGAACTGAGATCGGCGACCTTGCTTTCCAAAAGGCGGCGATACCCCGGCCACAGCGGCAACCGCCACAAAGGATCGGCCTGTTGCGCGGCCTTATTCTGAAGATCTTCGGCCAGGGCATCGTGCCGGGTGAAGATCACCGGCAACTCCGGCCCCAAGGCGACGCGCGCGGCCCCGGTGAGGGTGGCGCAATCGATCAGCAGCGCCGGTTTTTCCCGGTCGCTTCGGCCAGGGCATCGCAGAGGATCAAGCGACCTTCGGCGTCGGTATTCCCGACCTCCACGGTCACGCCCTTGCGCGTCGCCAGCACGTCGAGCGGATGGAAAGCATTGCCGGAAATAGCGTTTTCGACAGCGGGGATCAGCACGCGCAGCCGCACCGGCAGTTTGGCGCGCATGATGACATGGGCCAGCGCCAGCACCGAGGCCGCGCCGCCCATATCCTTTTTCATGATCTGCATTCCGGCGGCGGATTTAATATCGAGCCCGCCCGAATCGAAGCAAACGCCCTTGCCGACTAGCGTGACCTTCGGGTGATTCTCATCGCCCCAGCGCAGATCGATCAAGCGCGGGCCGTTTTGGGCGGCGCGGCCAACGGCGTGAATCGCCGGGTAGTTTTCGATTAGCAAATCGTCGCCGGTAATCACCGAGCAGCTCGCCCGATGCTGTTCGGCCACATCGCGCACGGTGGCGGCCAGTTCCTTCGGCCCAAGGTCGCCCGCCGGGGTATTGATGAGATCGCGCCCGAGGTAGATGGCTTCGACCATCGCCGACACGCGCTCCCGGTTCGCCTGTTCCGGCCACACCAGGGTGGCGGCGACGCGCTTGCGCTTCTTGTAGCGGGTGAAGGCATAGGCCCCGAGCGCCCATCCCGTCGCGAGGCGCGAGGCGGCGGGTTCGGCGGGCTCTGCCGCGAGATAATAGGCCCCAACCGGCAGCGCATCGGGCAAAGCGCCCAGCGCCCACAGGTCGGCATCGACCCCGCCCAGCGCCGACGCCTCGTCGCCCGTACCGACGATATAGCCGCCCGCTTCCCCGGAGACCGGCGGCAGCGCCAGCAGGCTGCCCGGATCGGCGGCATAGCCCTGGATATCGGCCCAGGCCCGCGCCTCCGCCCCTAAGGTTTCCAGTAGTGCGGCCAGCGTGTCGCGCGTGGCCAGGTACAGCGGGCGGGGGGAATCGGCTTTATCGACCAGGGCGAAGCTCATGAAACCGTCTCTCTAGCAACAGAAGGGTCTAGCATGCCGCCCTTCTGGGGAATTGAAAAGCTGCCTTAAGCGCGAACGACATCGGGATAATCGGTAATGACCGAGGTAACGCCCGCCGCAAGAAAGGCGCGCGCAACCTCGGGCTCATTCACGGTCCAGAGCAGCACGGGCAGGCCGGTGGCGGTAAGGGTGGGAACTTGGTCCGGCGTGAGCGCCCTCCAGGACAGATTGAGCGTGGCGCAGCGAGGGCTTTGGCCTCGGCCACCCAATCCACATCGGTGCGTTCGGACAGGTAGCCGCGCGGCAGGTCGGGCGCGCGGTCCCGGCAGGCGTCGAGCGCGTCGCGGTCGAAGGACGACAGCAGCGGCAGACTCGGTTGCCGCCAACTGGTACGCACGATATCCACAACGGCGGCAGCGGTCTCCCGCGCCCGGCCTGGGCAGGGTTTGATTTCGATATTGATGCCGCCGCCGACCTCTTGAACCAAGGCCAACACGGCGTTCAGCGTCGGCGGTGGTTCGGCGGGCCAATCGGCGAAACTCTTTGCGGCATTGAGCCCCTGGATCACGGTATAGGGGGTTTCGGCCACCCGGCCACGGCCGTCGGTGGTGCGCTCCAGGGTTTCATCGTGCATGAGGATGACCACGCCATCGGCGGTCAGCTTCGCGTCGATTTCCACATAGAGCACGTCCTGGGCAAAGGCCGCGCGCAGCCCCGCGAGCGTGTTTTCCGGGGCGAGCCCCCGCGCGCCGCGATGCCCGATGATCGGCGGTAAACCCAGGTCAACCATCAACATCCCCTAAACCTATTTGTGCGATGATAAAGATAAAACTGCGGTGCCATAGCGTGCATATCGGGCGCGATGCTGCCATAGTTTTTTCGATAAACTCTGAGGCGTTTCCGCGTCTCTCCTGTGCAAGTCTGTTCGTGCTGCATCCCATGACTGGCGATTCCTCCTTTCTCCCCTGTTCCCGTCGCCATCTGCTGATCGGCGGTGCGGCCAGTCTGTTGCTGGCCGGGCAGGGTTTGGCGCAGGGAACGGCCCCGGAGGATTCCCTTGCCGCCGAGCCGCGTTTCTTTCGTCTGGCGGCGGGGCCGCTCGGCAGCCCGGCTTCGCGCTGGCG
>NZ_LAJY01000116.1 GCF_000963705.1 Elstera litoralis
CCTACAATTTCTGGGTGAAGGTTTTCGCCCTGTCCTTCGCCATGGGCGTCGTCTCGGGTATCACCATGAGCTTCCAGTTCGGCACCAATTGGCCGGGCTATATGGAGAAAGTCGGCAATATCGCAGGTCCCCTGCTGGCCTATGAGGTGATGACGGCCTTTTTCCTCGAAGCCGTTTTCCTTGGAATCATGCTGTTCGGTTTCCGTAAGGTGGCGGGCTGGGTGCATACGCTGGCGACCTTCCTCGTCGCTTTTGGCACCACCATGTCGGCCTTTTGGATCATCGCGCTTAATTCCTGGATGCAAAACGCCGCAAGGGTTTGAAATGCGCGACGGCGTGGCCCATGCCACGGACTGGATCGCCATTATCTTCAACCCGTCGATGCCCTATCGGCTTACCCACATGCTGATTGCCTCCGGCCTCACCGTAGCGTTTCTGGTCGCGGGGCTATCGGCTTACCGTTGGCTGAAGGGCGACCGCAGCCCCGCCGTGCCCGCTGCGCTGAAAACCGGCGTTTGGCTCGCGGCCCTGCTGATCCCGGTACAGATTTTCGTTGGCGATTTGCATGGGCTGAACACGCTGGAGCATCAACCGCAGAAAATCGCCGCAATGGAGGGCAATTGGGAAACGGGGCCGAACGTGCCTTTCCTGCCCTTCGCCTGGCCCGATGAAGCCGCCCGGCGCAACCACTACGAAATCGCCATTCCCAATGGCGCGAGCCTGATCCTGAAGCATTCGGCTGACGGCGTGGTGCCCGGCCTCAACGATTACATCGGCAATCACCCGCCGGTGAAGCCGCTCTTCTTCGGCTTCCGCATCATGGTGGGTATGGGCCTCGCGATGCTCGCCCTCTCCTGGCTCGGCGCGTTTCTGCTGCTTCGGCGCGGCAGCCTTCCGCCACTGGTAGCCCGACTGTTCGTTCTCATGAGTTTTTCGGGCTGGATCGCCACGCTCGCAGGCTGGTACGTCACCGAAATCGGCCGACAGCCGTGGCTGGTGACGGGGGTGCTGACGACTGCCCAAGCCGCCTCCAACGTTCCCGCGCCGATGATCGGCATCTCGCTCGCGGCCTATCTGCTCGTCTATGCGGCGCTGCTGACGGCCTATATCGGCGCGCTCTTCTACCTCGCGCGTAAAGCGGTCGGCGCGACGCCCGCCTCTAAAGCCTATCCCTTCGTTCCCGTTGCGGCGGAGTAATCCTCATGCTGACCCTTTTTGGTGATCCGACCGTGTGGCTCCCCCTGGTGTTTGCCGGGTTGATGGGCCTTTCAATCCTCATCTACGTCGTCCTCGACGGGTATGATCTCGGCGTTGGCCTGCTGTTTGCAGTCGCGGAGGACGCGCAGAAAGACCGGATGATCGCCGCCATCGGCCCCTTCTGGGATGCGAACGAGACGTGGCTCGTTCTGGCAGTCAGCCTGCTGCTGGTGGCCTTCCCCACCGCGAATGGGATGATTCTGACCGCGCTGTATCTGCCCGTGCTGATTATGCTCATCGGGCTCATTTTGCGCGGGGTCGCCTTCGAGTTCCGCGCCAAGGTGAAGCCAACGCAAAAGCACTGGTGGAACCGGGCGTTCTTTATCGGCTCGCTGATGGCCGCCCTATCGCAGGGCTGGATGCTCGGTTTCTACGTGATGGGCCTTACCGAGACGGCCACCACCTATGGCTTTGCGGCGCTCACCGCCGTTTGCCTTGCCGCGAGCTACGCCTTTATCGGCGCGACTTGGTTGATTTTTAAGACCGAAACCGCGCTGCAAAAGCAGGCCGTGGCCTGGGCGCAGCGCTGCCTGATCTTCCTCGTCGTCGGCCTTGCCGCCGTCTCCATCGCCAGCCCCTGGGTAAGCCCGCGTATTTTCGAGAAATGGTTCAGCCTGCCGAATGTCATTCTGCTCGCCCCCTTGCCGATTGCCTGCGGGGCCTTGATGCTCGGCGTCGCCCTGGTGCTGAAACACCTCCCGACGGCGACCGACCGTTTCGCCTGGGTGCCGTTTGCCGGGGCCGTGGGGATTTATACGCTGGCGTTTTTTTGGCCTCGCCTATTCCTTCTTCCCCTATGTGGTGCCGGAGAGGCTCACGATTTTTGCAGCGGCCAGCGCGCCCGAAAGCCTGCTGATTATGCTGATCGGCGCGCTCTTCGTGCTCCCCGCTATCATCGGGTATAGCGCTTTCGCCTATTTCGTCTTTCGCGGCAAAGCGACCGAATTGCGCTACGATTGAGGTTTTTGGGGGGCGGCCTCTTGTTCGCCCCCCGTATTCCTCCCAGGTTAGGGGGAGTCCGAACCCTGCCCGAGGTTGCGTGCCATGCCCTACCGTCGCCCATCCGCCGCCGCGCTCTGCCTAGGGGGGCTGCTCGCCCTCGGCACCATCCTGCCCGCCGCCGCCCATCACGGCTGGTCCTGGGCTGAAAGCGAGCCGTTCGAGTTGCAGGGCACCATCGAGCGCATCTCGATGGCCCCGCCGCACCCGACCCTGCATGTGAAGGCCGCTGATGGAATCCTCTGGCAAGTCGATCTCGGCAATCCCAACCAAACCGCCCGCTCCGGCTTTACCGGAACCACCGCCAAGCCGGGCGATGCCATCCAAGTGCTCGGCAATCGGTCGTTGGAGAAAAACACGGCGCATATGAAGGCGGTCCGCATCATACTCGCCGGGCAGAAGTACGACATGTACCCCGAGCGCATCCGCCAGCCTTAAGCGTGTCGCCGCTTGATTGGCTCGCAGCGACCGCCGCAGCAGCGGCGCTGCGGGCTTCCCCCACGCTGTATCTTATCGTCAATGCCACCCATATTCTCGGCATCGGTTTGATCCTCGGGGCGATTCTGCCGCTCGATCTGCGCTTGATGGGATTTTTCCGCCGCACCCTCCTGCCGGTGATCGGGCCATTCCTGGTCCGCGCCGCCGCGACCGGCGTTATCCTCGCCCTCAGCACCGGGCTTGCCCTCTTCGCCGTCAAACCCTTAGAGTATCTGGCAAATTCCGCTTTCGTAACGAAACTCGCCCTACTCGCCGCCCTTGCTGGCTCATCATCGTCCAGCATGCCAATCCCGGCTTCCGAGCGGCTTTACGCGGTTGGCCGATACCGTTTTCCGTCCGCCTCACCGCGCTGCTCTCTATCCAGCTCTGGCTTGGCGTCCTGCTCGCGGGGCGCTGGATCGGTTTTCTGTAAAAAAAATATGCTTCGGTAGCCGAAACAACTTGACTCCTCGCTCGCACCGTTATATTTCGGTAGCCGAAGCATAGGAGCCGCCGCGATGGAAACGCCTTTCGATAAGATCAACGACCCCATCGGCATTCGCGTCGCCGCTGGGCTATCGCGGCTGGCGCTGGCGTTGAAAACCAATACCCAGCAGGGGGCCGCCCCGCACGGGCTATCGCCAACGCAAAGCCAGATCCTTGCCCTGCTGCGCAATCAGGTGGAAGGGATGCGCCCGAGCCTGCTGGCTCAGTCGCTGGCGATAAAAGCCCCGGCGATGACCGAAGCCCTGCAACCCTTGCTGGCGCGCGGGCTGGCGGTGCAGACCCCCGACCCCGAGGATGGCCGCGCCAAGCGGATTTCGATTACCGATGCCGGATTTGCCCTGCTCGCGACCATCGCCGATTGGCCCGACGCCCTGCTGGAAACCGTGGCCGACCTGCCGCCGCTGGAGCAAGCCGTCTTCTACCGCGTCATCCTGAAAATGATCCGGCAGATGCAGATCCAGGGCACGATTCCCGTCGGCCGCCTCTGCGTCACCTGTACCCATTTCCGCCCGAATGTGCATGCCGATGCGGAGACGCCGCACCATTGCGCTTTGGTCGATGCCCCCTTCGGCGACCGGCATCTTCGGCTCGACTGCCCCGAGCAGTCCCCCGCCTCGCCCGACGCCGCCGAAGCCGCGTGGCGGCGTTTCCTCGAAACCCCGCCGCCCGCTTTTCCCGTGTAACTCTCCAAAGGACTAACATCATGAAACTTTCGAACGCGGCCTTGGCCGTGAGCGCTCTCCTTTTGTCCGCCGCCCCGGCGGTTGCCCACGATATCAAAGCGAAAGCCAATCCCGGCACATCGGCCCCTTTCGATCTGGTCGAAACCAGCATTCGCGTCGACGGCGCGCAGCTTGTGTTCCGCAGCCAGGTGCGCGGCCCCGCTGGCAGCGAACGCCCCACCGCCACCGGCCAGTTTGCTGGCGCGCCGGTCTATGCCTATGTCTGGCCGACCAGCCTCAATAGCGGTGATATCGGCTTTGAGCGCGATCAGGGGATTGTTGCGCTGGCCGCCACCTTCCACCCGGATTTCGATGATGCGCCGAAGGGGGCGAAGAACCGCGATATTTGGCATAGCCATTGGGTCATTCTCGCCCCCGATGCGGCCTGCGGTGGCGGCTTGAAGGTCCGCGATATTCCCAAGGAGGCAAAGCCGAAGGTGCCGGCGACCTGGCCGGGCGTGCCGCTGCTGATCGATAGCCCCGCCTATCCGCCCGAATTTAAAGGCGAGGCCATCGAGATCCGCGTTCCCCGCACCGCCATCGGTGCCCCCGCCAGTTTCAAGTTCGACGGCGTTACGGCGGGACTGAAGGTCAACGCCAATCTGCACGCGCCGCTGTTGTGCGTCGATGCCGTCTTTAAGGTCGCCTCCGGCGATCTCAGCCTTCCGGGGCAGGTCATGGGCACGCCCTAACCTTACCCCTGGAAAACCCGCGACGCAGCGGCGGCAACCGCCGCGTCGCGTAATTACCCCCCATCCTTCGCAAACGATAAGGAAGCAATCATGTCTCGAGTTAACCTGATCGATCCCGCCGCCGCAACGGGCAGCGTTAAATCCACCCTCGACCAAATTACGAAAGCCTTCGGCGCAACCCCGAATATGTTCAAGGCTGTCGCCAACTCCAAAGCCGCTCTTGCCAGTATGTGGGGTTCCTTCGGCGCGCTATCCGGCGGCACCATCTCGGCCCAGTTGGGCGAGAAAATCGCGGTCGCCGTCGCTAACCGCAATAGTTGCGACTATTGCCTTGCCGCCCATACCGCCCTTGGCCAGAAGGCCGGGGCCAGCGCGGGCGAAATGCAGGCCGCCCAAATCGGTCAGTCGGACGATCCGAAAACGGCTGCCGCGCTGAAATTTTCCCTCGCTATTGTCGAAAATCGGGCGAGTATCGCCGATGGGGATATTGCCGCGCTGCGCCAAGCCGGTTTCGCTGATGAGCAGATTGTGGAAATCCTCGCCCACGTCGCGCTCAATCTCTTCACCAATTATGTGAACGTCGCTTTCGCGGTCCCGGTCGATTTCCCCGCCGTCGCCCTGCGTCCCGCCGCCTAAGCCTTAGATACTCGAGAGCGCTTCCGGCGGAGCCGGGAGCGCCCTTTCTCGAAAAAAGGATCACCGATCATGCCGCCGCTGCGCCCTGCCCCGCCCTGGAGCATCGATACTTGGTTGAATGCGCCGCATCCGCTCTCCTTGGAAGGGTTGCGCGGTCGCATCATTCTGCTGGGCACCTTCCAGATGCTCTGCCCCGGCTGCGTGCAGGTTGGCCTGCCGCAACTCGCCCGCGCCTTTGAGCTGTTTCCAAGCGATCAAGTCGCCGTGATCGGCTTGCATACGGTGTTCGAACATCATACCGCCATGAACGAGGGCGCTTTGCGCGCCTTCGTGCACGAATATCGGCTGAAATTCCCCATCGGCATCGACCGGCCCGGCTCCCCTTTGCCCGAAACCATGACGCGCTACGATCTCCAGGGCACGCCGAGCGTGATCCTCATCGATCGGCAGGGGCGCTTACGCCTAAAACGCTTCGGTCATGTGGATGATTTGTGGCTCGGCGCGCAGATCGGTGCATTGCTGACCGAGCCGCTCGCCCCGACCGGCTTCTCTGAAACCGCCGTCTGCACCCCGGAAGGATGCACGCCATGAGCCGATCCGCGCTGGTGTTTCGCCATATCGCCTTTGAGGACTTAGGCAGTTTTGCCGAACCCTTGGAAGCAGCAGGCTATCACATCACCTATATCGATCCGTCGGTCGAAAGCCTTGCGGGAATCGATCCCAACGCCGCCGACCTCTTGATCGTCCTCGGCGGGCCGATTGGGGCTTATGAGGATAGGATTTATCCTTTCCTGACGGCAGAATGTGCCGTCATCGGCGCGCGGCTCTTAGCGAAACGCCCCACTCTCGGCCTCTGCCTGGGAGCACAATTGATGGCCCGCGCGCTGGGTGGAACGGTCGCACCAATGGGCGTGAAGGAAATCGGCTGGTCGCCACTCACCCTGACGCCGGAGGGGCGGGCCAGCCCACTGAAAGCGCTCGACGGCGTGCCGGTCCTGCATTGGCACGGCGACGCCTTTACGCTGCCACCCGGCGCAACCCGGCTTGCGGAAACGCCGATCTGCGCCCAGCAAGCCTTCGCCCTCGGCCCCAATATCCTCGGGTTCCAGTGCCACCCGGAGGGCTGGGCGCGCGGGTTCGAGCGCTGGGTGGTCGGCCATGCGAGCGAATTGGCGGCGGCGGGAATCGATGTTCCGGCCTTGCGCACCGATGCTCAGCGCTTCGGCCCCAGCGCGACGATTGCCGCCCGAGAAATGCTGCGCGATTGGCTGGCGGCTTTGCCCGTTTGATCGGCTAAACTCACCCCATGAGCCGCAGCAACCGCCTGTTTTCCCTCGTCGAAGCCCTGCGCCGCCACCGCTATCCGGTGACGGCGGCGGCTTTGGCTGAGGAATTGGGCGTCTCGGTGCGCACCATTTATCGCGACATCCAAACCCTTGTCGGCCAGGGCGCGACGATTGAGGGGGAAGCCGGGCTCGGTTATGTGCTGAAACCCGGCTTTCTGCTACCGCCGCTGATGTTTGCCGAAAGCGAGCTAGAGGCGCTGGGGCTCGGCATGCGCTGGGTCGCCAGCCAAGAAGATACGGAACTCGCCCGCGCCGCTCGGCATGTGCTGGCGAAGGTGATGGCGGTTCTGCCGCCCGATCTCGCCGCACAAGTGGAAGGCGCCGGGCTGCTGGTGCCCCCGACGCGCGAAGCCGTTCCCGAAACAATTTTGCCGCCCGGCGATTTGCTCGCCGAATTGCGGCAAGCGCTGCGCCAGGAACAGAAACTGCGGATCAGCTATCGCGACCGTGACAGCCAGGCGAGCGAGCGGATTATCTGGCCGATTGCCCTAGCCTTTTTCCGCGATACCCGCGTGCTCGCCGCCTGGTGCGAAGCCCGGCAGGATTACCGCCATTTCCGGCTCGACCGGATTCACGGGTTGGAGAGTCTGCCCGACCGCTCCCCCATCCGCCGCCGCACGTTGATGCTCCGCTGGCGGCGCAGCCTGAATATTCCAGATCCGGACCAGCCCGCGCGCTCCTGACAGAATCTGACACAGGCCCGCGCCACTCTCTCCTGACACGAACCGAGGAGAGAGCAGCATGTTGCCCCTAGATCACCCGCCTGGAAATTGGATTGCGGTTGCCTCCGCCGATCACGTCGCGCGCGGGTTGGAATGGGGTATTATGCAGGTCTGCCACGGCAAAGCCGCGCCGCTGAAACGGATCAGGCCGGGCGATAGGGTGGCCTATTACTCACCCACCGAAGGGTTTCAGCGCACAGGCGCGCGCTGCCAAGCCTTCACGGCGCTCGGCACCGTCGCCAACGGCCCGGTCTATCAAGTCACGATGGCCGAGGATTTCCAGCCCTTCCGGCGCGACGTGATCTGGCAGGCCCGTGGACACGCCCCAATCCTGCCGCTGCTGGCGCATCTCTCCTTCACCCGAGGCAAGCCGTCGTGGGGCTATGCCTTCCGCTTCGGCCTGTTTCCCGCAACGGCGGCCGATCTCGATGTGATCGCCGCCAACCTATCCCCCATTGAAATTAAGGACCATGAGCATGTCTAACAATGTCGCCGTTTGGTTCGAAATCCCCGCAGCGGATTTCGACCGCGCCACCCGCTTTTACGAAAGCCTCTTCGGCGTTTCTTTACGCCGCGAAGACCTCGGCCCGAACCGCCTCGGCATTTTTCCCTACGAACAACCCGCCCTGTCGGGCTGCGTCATCGCCGGTCCCGCCTACCATCCAGCCAATGATGGCCCGGTGATTTATCTGAACTGCGAAGGGCGTTTAGACGATCTCTTAAGCCGCGTCGAAAGCCTCGGCGGCAGTATCGTTACGCCCAAAACCGCGCTGCCGCCCGGTATGGGCGCCTTCGCCCATATCCGCGACAGCGAGGGCAATCGCGTCGGGCTGCATAGCGCGGTGTAACTTTCGGGCACGGGGCGGCGAAACGGGGGGTGTATCCTTTTGGGAGAGCCCCAATGAAATTCGCCACCCTCGCCCTAACCGCCGCACTCACGCTCCTCGCGCCGCTCGCGCAAGCGCTGGAGAGCAAGCCTTATTCGGCCGAAGCCCTGAGCGCCGCGCAAACCGCCGGTAAACCCGTGGCGCTGCATTTTCATGCCGACTGGTGCCCAACTTGCCGCGCGCAAACCAAGAGCTTCGAAACGCTCCGGGCGGAAAAAGACCTGGATGTCACGATTCTGGTCGTCAACTATGATACGGAAGTTGCGTTGAAGCGTGCCTTGAACGTGCGCGGCCAATCGACCCTGATCGTCTATAAAGGCAAAGCCGAAACCGCGCGTCTTGCGGGCGAGACCGGCACTAATGCGCTGCGCACGGCCCTGAAATCGGCGCTCTAAAATGGTCTCGCTGACGCAAGCGGGACTAAGCCTCGCAGCGGGTAGTTTGACGACGCTGAGCCCCTGCGTTTTTCCCATTCTGCCGCTGGTCGTCGGCAGTGCGACCGCACGCCACGGCCTCGCCCCTGTGGCTATGGCGGGCGGAATGATCCTCTCTTTCGCTGTGATGGGCGTGCTCATCGGGCTTTTCGGCGCGAGCTGGGGTTCGATGCCGATCTGCTGCGCCCTATCGGCGGCAGCCTGCTCGTGGCATTCGGCTCATCCTGCTGATCCCCGCCTTGGATCGCCGCTTTTCGGCGCTGCTCACTCCCTTGGCGAGCGGCGCAGCCCGGCTGAGTTCGGGGAGTTCCTCAGCGGACCTCGGCGGATCGTTTTTGATCGGGGCGACGCTGGGGCTGGTGTGGAGCCCGTGTTCCGGCCCGCTGCTGGCCTCGACCCTCACCCTAGCGGCAAGCGAGGGCGGCGCGCTGACCGGCGGCGGTCTCTTGGCACTGTTCGGCCTCGGCGCGGCGCTACCGCTGCTGGGCGTCGCCTATGCCTCGCGGCAGACCCTGGCGCGCTGCGCCCGGCCTTGCTCGGCCAAAGCGGCACGCTGAAGAGAACCTTCGGCCTGCTGCTCGGCCTCGCCGGGCTCGCCGTTCTCACCGGATTGGACAAAAGGCTGGAAGCCGCCCTGCTCGACGTGCTGCCCGAGGCGTGGACCGCGCTCACCATTTTGTTTTAGCGCGTCAGGGAAGCGGCTTATAGAAGATCGTCGTACTATGCCGCCCGTCGCCCGCCGTGTTCAGCGCATACTCGGGAATCACGCCGACGATGCGATAACCGAGGCCGAGGTAGAGCGGTTCCGCCGCATCGCCGGTGCGCGTGTCGAGTGTTAGCAGGTTTCGGCCCAGACGGCGCGCGTCGGCTTCGAGGGCGACCATCAGCGCTTTCGCCGTGCCCTGCCGCCGCGCGTCGGGATGGACCATCAGCTTGCACACATCGGCGCGGTGCGGTTGGTTCGGGGGCGTATCGCAGTCGAGTTGCACCGTTCCCGTGATCGCACCGCCGTGGCGGGCGACCAGCAGAACCCGCGTGCCGGAGGCCACGCCGGGACGGACCTTGTCGGACCAGAAGGCCGCCGCATCTTCAATCGAGAACGGCAGCACGAAACTGATGCTCGCCCCCGCCTGCACGCAGGCATGGAGCAGATCGGTCAACTCCGGCAGGCAGGCATCCAACTCGGTTGCCGACAGCGCGCAAATCTCCGTCATCGGACCCTCACACAAGAAAGAGAAGATAGCGCGCGCCTTGATCTGGCGGCGTCATGAACCGGCTCGCGCCGAAAAGCTGATAGCGCAGGCAGTCGCCGGGGGCGAGCCGATGGGGCTTGCCTTCAAGCGTTAGCGTCAACGCGCCCTCCTGCATCAACACATGATGCTCCAGGCCGGGGCGGGGCGGCGCATCGTAAGCAAGATCGGTGTTCGGGGGCAGGTGGCATTCCAGCACCTCCCCCGCCAGCCCTTGCGCGGGCGGCGAGAGCGAGCGGCGAACGAACCCCGTTTCTGGATCGGTCCAAACGGGTTGATCCTGTGGCCGGATCACCGGCGCGAACCCGGCCTCCACCATGCGCAGCAAGCGCGATAGCGGTAAGCCGTAAGCCGCGCAGAGTTTCCCAAGCACGGTCGCGGTGCCGCTCACCTCGGCATTTTCCAGGCGCGACAAGGTCGCTCGGCTGACCGTGCTACGCTTAGCCAGATCGTCCAACGACCACCCCCGCTCCGCCCGCAACGCTTTTAGGCGTTGGGCGAGGCGCTGGTCGAGCGACGGCTCATCCATAAGATAATTTTCCATATATGAGAAAATATCTCACAATCGAGCGCACGTCAATGGGGCAAGCGGGGGCGCTGCCTCCTTGAGAATCCGTGTTTTTTTGGAAAAGGGATTACTAAGGGGCAATCGCCCCTTAGTTGGGGTTGTTAGGGGTAAAACCCCTAACGTATCACCCCGCGACCGACCCCAGCCGCGCCGACAGCGCCGCTTCGAGGAAAATATCGATATCGCCGTCGAGCACTGCGCCGGAGTTGCCCATTTCGGCCCCCGTGCGCAAATCCTTGACCATTTGGTAGGGCTGGAGCACGTAGGAGCGGATTTGATGGCCCCAGCCGATTTCAGACTTGGTGGCATTTTCGGCGGCGACTTTAGCCTCACGCTCCTGGAGTTGCCGCTCGTAGAGGCGCGCTTTCAGCATCTGCATTGCGGTTGCGCGATTGCGGTGCTGGGAGCGGTCGGACTGGCAGGCGACGACGATGCCGGTCGGCATATGGGTAATGCGGATGGCGCTTTCGGTCTTATTGACGTGCTGCCCGCCCGCGCCGGACGCGCGGAAAGTATCGATGCGCAGATCCTTATCGAGAATCTCCACTTCGATATTATCGTCGACGACCGGATAGACCCAGACCGACGAAAAGCTGGTGTGCCGCCGCGCTTGGCTGTCGAAAGGCGAAATACGCACGAGGCGATGCACGCCGCTTTCGGTTTTCAGCCAGCCGTAAGCGTTGAGGCCGGAAATCATAATGGTCGCCGATTTCAGCCCGGCTTCCTCGCCGGGGCTTTCTTCCAGCAACTCCACTTTGAAACCGCGCCGTTCGGCCCAGCGCGTATACATGCGCAGCATGATATTGGCCCAATCCTGGGCCTCGGTGCCCCCCGCCCCGGCGTTTACTTCCAGGTAGGCATCGTTCATATCGGCTTCGCCGGAGAGCAGGCTTTCCAGCACGCGCTTATCGGTTTCGGTCTTGAGGGTGCCGAGCGCGGCTTCAGCTTCCGCCGTGAGATCAGCGTCGCCCTCGGCTTCGGCCATTTCGAGCAGCCCGAGCGCGTCGGCCAACTCGTTTTCGATGGCGCGATAGCCGTTGACCTTACGCTCCAGCGCGGTCTTTTCCTTCAGCAGGCTTTGCGCCTTGGCCTGATCGTTCCAGAGGTCCGGATCATTGGCGGCGTCGGTGAGTTCGGTTAGACGGGCGACGGAGACATCCCAGTCAAAGACCCCTCCTCAGCAGCTCAAGTTGCTGCTTGATGTGATCGTGAATCGACACGATTTCGGCACGCATGTCTTTATCCTCAGCTCGTCGATGATCGACGTTAGTAAATTCCACCCAGATTGCCGCTGGCCGGCGCGGGAGTCGGCACCGGCGGCGGGGCGTCGCCCGCAACCGGGGCGGGGGCCGTCGGATCGAAAGCCCCACCCTCGCCCCCTGGGACGGGAGCTAGGCTATAGCCCTGCGGCAGGTCGCCGAGCAAGGGGTCTGACGTATCGGGATCGTCCGCGCCCGGCTCGGTGCCCGGTTTGAAGGCTTCGAAAATGGCCTTCGGATCGCCGATGCTGGCAAGCTTGCCGGTTTCGCGGTTGACGCGGACCATGCGCAGCCCCGGCGGCACACGGAACGGGATCGGCGGCACGCCTTCCAGCGCTTCCTTCATGAAATCGCGGAAGATCGGGGCCATATTGCCGCCGCCGGTTTCGGTCTTGCCCAGAGTGCGCGGCTGGTCGAAGCCGATATAGGCCGCCACTACCAGATCGGGCGAATAGCCGACGAACCAATTATCGAACTATCGTTGCTAGTGCCGGTTTTGCCCGCCAGCGGACGCTTCAGCGCCGCGCCGACCGCAGCGCCAGTGCCCCGTTGAACGACGCCTTCCAGCATCGCGGTCATCTGAAACGCCGTCGCCGCGTCGATCACCTGGGGGCGATTGTCGGTGGGATAGGGCGGCAGGCCGCCGGTGTAGGTGTCCACCAAGCAGTTTTCGCACACACGCGGATCATGTTTGAACACGGTCTGACCGTAGCGATCCTGCACGCGGTCGATCACCGTCGGCACCAGTTTTTTACCGCCGTTGGCGATCATCGCATAGGCGGTCGCCATTTTCAGCGGCGTCGATTCGCCCGCGCCGAGCGACATTGAGAGCAGCGGTGGCAGGGCCTCGGTAATGCCGAAGCGCCCGGCCACATCGACGACTTTTTCCATACCGATGGCCGAGGCGAGGCGAATCGTCATCAGGTTCCGGCTTTGCTCGATCCCGAGGCGCAACGACGATGGGCCGTAGAATTTTTCGGTGTAATTCTCCGGCCGCCATTTTTTGCCCGAGCCATCGTCCATCACGAAGGGCGCATCGAGCACCACCGAGGCGGGCGTATAACCATTCTCCAGCGCCGCCATATAGACGAAAGGCTTGAAGCTCGAACCCGGTTGGCGCTTCGCCTGTGTCGCGCGGTTGAACTGGCTTTGATCGTAGCTGAGGCCCCCAACGAGGGCCAAGACGCGGCCCGTATGCGGGTCCATCACCACCATGCCGCCCGAGACATCGGGAAGCTGGCGCAGCCCATAGGTTTCCGCCGGATATTTGGTTTTACCGTCGGGGGTGGCGGTCACGGATTCGACCAGGATGAGATCGCCGACGGTCAGCACGTCCGCAACCTTCTTCGGCGATGGCCCGACCTTCTGGTCCGGCAGCACGGGCTTGGCCCAGGCGAGTTCCGACAGCGGAATTTTACCCGGCTTGGTCTCGGTCCGATTTTCGCGCACGCCGATTTCGGCGACGGTATCCGTGACTTTTAGCACCAGCGCGAGGCTCCAGCCCACCGCCCCGCCCGGCGGCGTGCGGGCGGGAAGCGTTTTTTTGCCACTCATTGACAGGAACCGCCTTTTCCAGCGGCCCGCGCCAGCCGTGGCGACGGTCGTAGCGGATCAAACCATTGCGGAACGTCCGGTCGGCGATTTCCTGCAAACGCGGATCGAGCGAGGCGCGCACGGTATAGCCGCCGCGATAAGCGCCCTCTTCGCCATAGCGCGCCACTAACTCGCGGCGCACTTCCTCGGCGAAATAATCGGCCTTCACCGTTTCATCGGCGTCGCGGCGACGGACGGTCAGAAGCTCTTCCTTAGCTTTGGCGACTTCTTCTGCGGTGACGAACCCATCTTCCAGCATCCGGTCGAGCACATAATCACGACGGCCCCGGGCGCGGTCAGCTTGCGTCGAGAGATTATAATTCGATGGCGCTTTCGGTAGGGCCGCCAAAAACGCAGCTTCGCTCAAGGTCAATTGATCGAGGGATTTATTGAAATACATCAACGCCGCTGCCGCGACACCATAGGAGCCGGACCCGCCGACCGAGCCTAAGTAAATTTCATTCAAATAGAGTTCGAGAATTTGATCTTTGCTCAGCGCCTGTTCGATGCGGATCGACAGGATCATTTCCTTGATCTTACGGTCGATGGACCGCTCGTTGGTCAAGAGAAAGCTGCGCGTCACCTGCTGGGTAATCGTCGAGGCCCCGATGAGGCGGCGGCCCGAGAGGTAATAGCCGAGGTTCTGCACCATCGCGCGCCCAAGGCCCACGGCGTCGATCCCCGGATGGGTGTAGAAATTCTTATCTTCCGCCGAAACGAAAGCCTGCTTCACCTGCGCCGGAATGAGAGCCACGGGCACGAACACACGCTTTTCCGCCGCGAGTTCCGCCAGCAAACGCCCGTCGCCCGCGTGAACACGGGTGACGATGGGGGGGCGGTATTCGGCCAATTGCCGATGATCGGGCAGTTGGTCGCCGTAATGGCGCAGAACGTAAACGAAGCCCCCAATCGCCCCAACGGTAGCGATCAGCATCAACGATAGAAACGCGATAAACCAAGTCCGCATGGTCGGCCCGAACCCTCAGCAAAGTATCGCAGTCTCTTAGCAGAAAATGGCGAAGATAAGGTGGATTCTTGGCGCATTACCCGCAAGGCGGGCGTGCAGGCAGCGCAGGATCGCGCCGCCCGTTCAACCGGCGCGGGCACCGATCAGCTTCGGCAGGATGGCATCGACGGCGCGCGTTACGCCCTCGGCAATGCGCTGGCGAAAATCGGGCGCGAGAATGCGGCGTTCATCGTCCGGGTTCGACAGATAGCCGAGTTCGAGCAGCACCGAGGGCATATCGGGTGCCGTCAGCACGGCGAAGCCCGCCGAGCGGATGGCATTATTCACCTGAGCCACATCGCGCCGCAACTCTTCGGCCAGCGTCGTCGCGAATTGGCGGGAGGTGGTGCGCGTGTCGCGCTGGGCCAGTTCGATGAGAATCGACGCCGCCGAGCCGGTTGCGCCCGACAGATCCGCCCCGGTGATAATATCGGCCTTATTTTCCTTCGTCGCTAGGGCTTCGGCCTCGCGATCGGTCGCCTTGTCGGAGAGGGTGTAGACCGACATGCCCGAAACGCTGCGGTCGGCCAAAGCATCGGCATGGATTGAGATGAACAGTGCGGCGCTTTCGCTGCGGGCGAGGGCGACACGGTCGCGCAGGGGCAGCAGCGCATCGCCGTCGCGGGTGAGGAACACCCGATAGCGGCCCGTGGCCTCCAGCCGCGCGCGGATGGCGCGGGCATACTCCAGCACAATATCCTTCTCCAATTTGCCGGAATAGGAGGTTGCGCCGGGGTCTTTGCCGCCGTGGCCGGGGTCGAGCATAATCACCGGCAGCTCGGGTTTTGGCGGTGGCGGCGTGAAGCGCGGCGGCCCCAGCGGCACGATCACTCGAACCGCCCGATAAGGCTCGCGCTCATAGAGAATGCCGCTCGCCCCCGGCGTCGGCTCGGTGCGCGCGGCAAAGAGCGGTTCCGGCGGTAGCGGCGCGACGGCGGTATCGGGCACCGGGGGAGTGGGTTTCGGTCCTTCCAGCGTTTCGATTTGCACCTTCGGGCGCGGCACGGCA
>NZ_LAJY01000117.1 GCF_000963705.1 Elstera litoralis
GCATGCCGCCCGCGAGCCAGGAGCAGGTTTCCCCGCTCAAAGCCTCGGCCCGGTCGCAAACTTCGACCGAAATGCCCTGCGCGCGAAGTTCGGCGGCGCAGGCGAGCCCGAAGACGCCCGCGCCCAAAATCCGAACGCGCCGCTCACTCGGCGGGGACATAGAGATCCCCCGTTTCGCGGAATTTTTCGGACATTTCCGCCATGCCCTGCGCCCGCGCATCGTCGCGGATTTCGTGGGAAATGCGCATCGAGCAGAATTTCGGCCCGCACATGGAGCAGAAATGCGCAACCTTATGGGCTTCCTTCGGCAAGGTCTGATCGTGAAAATCCCGCGCCGTTTCGGGGTCGAGCGCCAGATTGAACTGATCCTCCCAGCGGAACTCGAAGCGCGCGCGCGACAAAGCATCATCCCGCAACCGAGCGGCAGGATGGCCTTTGGCGGAGATCCGACGCATGGGCGGCGATTTTATAGGAAATCACGCCGACCTTCACATCGTTGCGGTCGGGCAAGCCAGATGTTCCTTGGGCGTCACATAGCAGAGCAAGGCCGTGCCGAACCAACCGATCATCGCCGCCCCGATGGCCGAGGTGATGTGATCGTAGCCCGGCGCGATATCGGTCGTCAGTGGCCCGAGCGTATAGAATGGCGCGCCGCCGCAGTGCTGGAGCTGCTTTTCCATATTGGCTTTGATTTTGTGCATCGGCACATGGCCGGGGCCTTCGATCATCACCTGACAGTCCTTCGCCCAGGCGATTTTGGTGAGTTCACCCAGGGTTTCGAGTTCAGCAAATTGCGCCGCATCGTTGGCGTCCGCTGTCGAGCCGGGGCGCAACCCGTCGCCCAGGGAGAAGCTGACGTCATAGGCGCGGCAGATGTCGCAAATTTCCTCGAAATGCGTGTAGAGGAAATTTTCTTTATGATGCGCAAGGCACCATTTGGCGATGATCGAGCCACCGCGCGAGACGATCCCCGTCACCCGGTTAGCGGTGAGCGGGATATAGGCGAGACGTACTCCGGCGTGGATGGTGAAATAATCCACGCCCTGTTCGGCCTGTTCGATCAGCGTGTCGCGGAACACCTCCCAGGTCAGGTCTTCGGCGACGCCATTCACCTTCTCCAGCGCCTGATAAATCGGCACGGTGCCGATGGGAACCGGCGCGTTCCGCACCACCCATTCGCGGATGTTGTGAATATTCCGGCCCGTCGACAGGTCCATCACCGTATCCGCGCCCCAGCGGATCGCCCACACCAGCTTATCCACCTCTTCGGCCATCGAGGAGGTCACGGCGGAATTGCCGATATTGGCGTTGATCTTAGTGAGGAAATTCCGCCCGATCACCATCGGCTCAAGTTCGGCGTGATTGATATTGGCGGGCAGAATCGCCCGCCCGGCGGCGATTTCGCTGCGCACGAACTCCGGCGTGATGAAATCAGGAATCTCGGCCCCAAAAGCCTCACCATCCCGTTCCAACGCATGTTTGGCCTGGGCGCGGCCCATATTCTCGCGCAACGCCGCCACTTCCATTTCCGCCGTGATGATCCCGGCGCGGGCATAGGCCATTTGCGTCACGGCTTTGCCGCCCTTGGCCCGAACGGGGGTATGTTGAACCGGAAACGGTTCGACCGAGCCTTGCGCCCGCAGAGCCTCGGCAAGCGCGCTCGTGTAGCTTTCGGTATCGCCGCGCGCCTCGACCCACGCCGCACGCGGGCGCTCAAGCCCCTGGCGAATATCGATTGTCACCGAGGGGTCGCTATAGGGGCCGGAGGTATCATAGACCGGAAACGGCGGCTCCCCAGCCGAGGGGTGCAAATGGATCAACCGTAGCGGCGCACGAATATCGGCACGCGACCCGGTGATATAGGCTTTTTCAGAGGCCGGCAGCGCGCCGGTCGTAACTTTAAAATCGTGCATCGAGCCTCTCCCGATTAAATCAGAGACAGACCCGGATACGGCGGGGATAAAGAAAAGACGGATGCCGTCCCGTGAGAGGGAATTGGGGCCACCCGCGCGTTCAGTCCCTTCGCCGGTATGAACCGGATCAGGTTCTAAGGGTCGCTGTGCCGATCGTGGTTAGATCCAACAGCCTCTCAGCCCCTTGCGGGACTCCCCTCGAAACGAGGATTACAAGACACGCTTCCGCGCATGGCGTCAAGCGGGTGGACATTGCTCGCCGCTATAAGCCGATTAATGCGCCGCGCCGAAATACCGAACCGCTGTCAGCAGAATGCCCGTCATCACCACCAGCATCGCTCCAAGTTTGATCGTCATGCGGTTCTCAAGGTCGCGCATGTCGGCGCGCACCAGGGCGATTTCGTACTTCAGCTCTTCCTTGGTGGCAAGTTTGGCAACTTCGGCTTTCAGCTCATCCTTAGTCGCGCATTTGGCGATATCCGCCTTCAGTTCGTCCTTGACGGCTTTCAGTTCGTCCTTGGTGGCGGATTTGGCGATTTCAGCCTTCAACTCGTCCTTGACGGCGTTCAGCTCTTCCTTGGTCGCGCATTTGGCGATGTCCGCCTTCAGATCGTCCCGGACCGCATTCAGCTCTTCGCGCGTCGATAAATGCGACAGATCGACCGTCCGGCCCTCGGCCAATTGCTCGGCAATCGCTTCGGCGTGCGCGCGGGGAATACCGCTGCCTTCCAGGGCGCGGGCGGTTTTGAGCGTGTCGAAGGCAACTGCATTCATCTCTGCGCCTCCTTGCCTTTGCGCCGCAACCGTCTCAAGGCCAATCTCGATCAAGTCCCGGATCGCCTCTTCTCGCGTTCAATTTTGAACCGATGCCCGCTTATAAACAAGCGCTTTAACGGGGATACGTGTCTAAAACGCCAATGTTTATAACGCGCCGACACCACCCTACCCGCGTTACCACACCGCCTCCTTCAACATCACCTTCGGGTCGAGCAGGTACGCGTCGAACAGCGGCAGGCTTGCCCCGCCGATAGCGCGCGCCACGCTGCCCGTGGTGCCCTCCACCACTTCCGGCGCATGATGCCTTGCAGATCGAGGCGCCCCAGCGCCGCCCGCGTCGCCGCCACCAGCCGCGCCCTGACGGATACGGGAAACGCCCCATCGATAATCGCCGCCGAAAAATCGATGACCGAGCAGGCGGCGGCAATCGCTTGGGCAAGATTATCGGCGGTGGTCTCGATCCAGGTGTCGAGCACCGCGCCGTAATCGTCCCAATCGTCGGGGTTTTTCCACAGCAGCGACGGATCTTGCCCGGCGGCTTTCAACGCCTGTTCGAACATCAATAGCGAGGCGACGTTGATGAGCTGGCCCCATTTTTGGCCCGCACTGCGCACCGGCATCGAGCCCACCGCCCCGGCATTGCCCGTGCGGCCGCGATAGACCGTGCCGTTCAGCACTACGCCGCCACCGATGAAATAGCCGACAAAGAAATAGATGAAATCCGGGTACGCCGCCCCCTGACCGAAGGTGAGCTCGGCCCCGCAGGCGGCGGTCGCGTCATTTTCCACGAAGACCGGATAGGGCTGCACAGCGGCGAGCGTCTGCACGAGATCGGTGTCGTGCCACGCCGACATGTCGGCCCCAACGATATCGCCCCACAGCCAGAGTTCGAACGGCACGGCGACGCCGAGCCCGGCTATTCGCGCCCGCTGTTCGGGAGAGAGTGTGTCGGCCAGCGCGGGCACGCCCTGGGCGACAAACCGCGCAATCGCCTCGGGTGAGGGCCAGGCATAGGCTTCGCGCAGCACTTTTCGGACCGTGCCGACGAAATTCATCAGCAGCAGTTCCGCACTGCGCCGCCCAACCTTCAGCCCGAGCGCGAACACACCATCGGGATTGAGCGCCAACGGAATCGACGGCTGCCCCACCCGCCCGCGCTGCGGTTCGCCCCGCACCAGCAGTTGATCTTCCTCCAGCCGCCGCATGGTGACGGAGGCCGTCTGCGACGACAGCCCCGTCAGCCGCGCGATCTCAGCCTTCGGCAAGCTACCGTGACGGCGCACCAGCGACAGCATCAGCCGTTCGGTGAGCGTCAGTCCGCCAAGGGGTTTGCGCCCGGCCGGATCTACGCCCGGTCCTTGGTTTCCTAGCCCTGGGCTCGTCGAGTTTAGCACCATCATTCCTCCCGCCCGCACGGTCTTAGGGCAAGGGCGCGGGCCGCACAAGAATGCCGTATTGAATAAATAAATCAATCTGCTTTATCTATTGACGTGGGCGATGGAGAGGTGTTTGCTAGGGATCGAGAGGGGGCATACCCCCCTGTCCAAACGAATATCGCGCAGTCCACAACGGACGCGCCTATAGCGATCCACCGGGAGGATCTCATTATGAAAGCTCTAACTCTTGCGTCGTGCCTTGGTGCCCTCATTGCCGGGATGGCGGTGAGCAATGCCGCTTTGGCCCAAACCAAGGCCTGCCTGATTACCAAGACGGAAACCAATCCCTTCTTCGTGAAAATGAAGGAAGGCGCCGCCGCTGCCGCCACCAAAAGCGGGATTACGCTGCAAACCTTCGCGGGGAAGCTTGACGGCGATGTGGAAACCCAGGTCGCAGCGGTTGAAACCTGCATCGCCTCGGGCGCGAAAGGCATTCTGATTACCCCGTCCGACTCGCGCGCCCTGGTGCCGGTCGTGGCGAAAGCCCGTCAAGCGGGCCTGCTGGTGATCGCGCTCGATACGCCGCTGGAACCGGCCTCCGCGTCGGACGCGGTTTTCGCTACCGATAATTTCAAAGCTGGTGAACTCATTGGCAAATGGGCCGCCGCCAAGCTGGGCGATAAAACCAAGACGGCGAAAATCGCCATGCTGGACCTGAGCGCCCAGCAGGTTTCGGTCGATTACTTACGCGATCAAGGCTTCCTCAAGGGGTTTGGCATCGACATTAAAGACCCGAAGAAAATCGGCGACGAAGGCGATTTGCGCGTCGTCGGCCATGATGTGACGCTGGGCAATGAAGAAGGCGGGCGGAAAGCGCTCGAAAACCTCATTCAGCGCGATCCGGGCATTAATGTCGTCTACACGATCAACGAGCCTGCCGCCGCCGGGGCCTATGAAGCCCTGAAAGCCCTCGGTATCGAAAAGAATGTGACCATCGTCTCGGTCGATGGCGGTTGCCCCGGCGTGCGCAACGTCAAGCAGGGCGTGATCGGCGCAACCTCGATGCAGTTCCCGCTGCTGATGGCGGCCAAGGGCATTGAAGCCATCGAAACCTTCGCCAAAACCGGCCAAAAGCCGAAAGCCACCGAGGGCCTCGATTTCTACGATACCGGCGTCGAGCTGATTACCGATGCGCCCGTGCCCGGCATCCCCTCCATTTCCTCGGCAGACGGGCTGAAGAAATGCTGGGGCTAATCGCCTAAGCGTCTAAGACCCTAAAATACTCCCCCTCCCCTCGGCAGGGCGGTTCTCTCTTTACCGCCGCCCTGCCATTTTTCTTTTGGGACAGAGGAGCCTGCGATGAGCAAGGCTAATGCCTTACGGGCGCGGCTGCCCGCTTCCAGCGATGGATCGACCATGACCCAAGACCCCCCGCCCGATAAGCTGAACGAGAATTTTGCGAAATTCTTGGAGCCCGCCCCCTCGCCCCTCGTGCGCTTGCAGCACTTTCTGCACGGCAACCCAACGATGGTGCCGGTTATCGTGCTGCTGCTCAGTGTTCTGGCCTTCGGCGTGATTGCCGGGGATCGGTTCTTCCACCCCTTCAATCTGTCGCTGATTCTGCAACAGGTTTCGGTGATTGGGATTTTGGCAGCGGCGCAGAGTTTGGTCGTGCTGACGGCGGGAATCGATCTATCGGTTGCCGCCATCATGGTGCTCTCCTCGGTCATTATGGGAAAGCTTGCCATTGATTTTGGCGTGCCGACGCCGATTGCCCTTGTGGTCGGCTTTGGCGTCGGCATCGGTTGCGGCTATATCAATGGCGCTTTGGTGACGCGGCTCAAACTGCCGCCCTTCATCGTTACCCTCGGTACCTGGAATATTCTGTTTGCGCTGAACCTGTGGCTGTCCGGCGCGCAATCGATCCGCAGTCAGGATATCGATCAAAGCGCGCCGCTGCTGAAATGGTTCGGCGAGCGCGTGAGTTTTATGGGCGCGCAGTTCACCTATGGCGTGTTTCTCACCGCAATTCTGTTTGCCGCCCTCTGGTTTCTGCTGAACCGTACCGCCTGGGGCCGCCATGTCTATGCCGTGGGCGACGATAAGGAGGCGGCGGAACTCGCGGGCATTCGCACCAACCGCACGCTTATCAGCGTCTATGTGCTGGCAGGGCTCGTCTGTGCGCTGGGGGCGTGGGCGTCGATTGGCCGGGTCGGCTCGGTCAGCCCGCAAAGTTTCTATGAAGGCAATCTGCAATCGATTACCGCCGTCGTGATCGGCGGGATCAGCCTGTTCGGCGGGCGCGGCTCGATTATGGGGCCGTTGATCGGCGCTTTGATCGTCGGCGTGTTTCAATCCGGCCTCCGCCTCTCCGGGGTCGATGTCCTCTGGCAGATGTTTGCGATTGGCTGGCTCATCATTCTCGCGGTCGCCCTCGACCAATGGATCCGAAAGGTGTCGGCATGACCCCCGTTCTTCAGGCAAAAGGCCTCGTTAAGCGCTATGGCCGCGTCGTCGCGCTCAATCAGGCGGATTTCGACCTGTATCCCGGCGAAATTCTGGCGGTGATCGGCGATAATGGCGCGGGCAAATCCTCGCTGATTAAAGCGCTGTCTGGGGCCTTGATCCCCGACGAAGGCGAAATTCGGCTCGACGGCATGCCGGTCAACTTCCGCTCGCCGCAAGACGCGCAGGAAGCCGGAATTGCCACAGTCTATCAAACCCTCGCGCTCTCCCCGGCCCTGTCGATTGCCGATAATATGTTTCTCGGGCGCGAGTTGCGCAAACCGGGGCCGCTCGGGCGCTATTTCCGCATCCTCGACCGCGCCGCGATGGAAGCGCAGGCGCGCGCCATGCTGGCGGACCTGGGCCTGCTGACCATTCAGAACATCCGCCAGCCGGTCGAAACCCTCTCCGGCGGTCAACGCCAAGGGGTTGCCGTTGCCAGAGCCACGACCTTCGGCTCGAAAGTGGTGATTATGGACGAACCCACTGCCGCGCTGGGGGTGAAAGAATCGCGCCGGGTGCTGGACCTCATCCTGCGTGTGCGCGAAAAAGGCCTGCCGATTGTGCTGATCTCGCACAATATGCCCCATGTGTTCGAAATCGCCGATCGCATCCATATTCACCGCCTCGGCCAGCGCCTTTGCACCATTCGGCCCCAAGATTATTCGATGGCCGATGCGGTGGCCTTCATGACCGGCGCGAAGGAGCCGATGGCGCAGGCGGCCTGATTTGATCTACCGCATTGAAATACGTGGCGGGGGTGCGCTACACCCTCGCCTATGAGCGATACGATCCATAGCCTCGAAACCCTCTTCGTCACCCGCCTCTACCGCGCCGATCTGGCCGATACAGCGGGGTTGAACGACGAGCTTCACGCCACCTGCCTTGCCGCCGCCGCCGATGATGAGGCCGGGCAGGATTGGTCGGAAGAAAACGGCTATCCGGGTTATACGTCCTACGCCTCTTTAAATGATCTGGGGTGGCGTTTTCCGGCGGTGAAAACGCTGATTAAGCAGTTGGATAAGCACGCGAAAAGCTTCGCCAAAATCCTGGAATGGGACTTGGGCGAGCGTAAGCTGGTGCTGGATTCGCTGTGGATCAATGTGCTGGAGCCGGGTGGCTTTCACTCGGGCCATATTCACCCCGGCAGCGTCATCAGCGGCACCTATTATGTGTCCGTCCCCGATGGCGCGGGCGCGATCACCTTCGAGGACCCGCGCCTGCCGCGCATGATGGCCGCGCCGCCGAAAAAAGAAAAAAGCGGCGCGCGAGCAGCAGGCTTTCGTGTCGGTCGCCCCCGCGCCGGGCGCGCTGCTGCTGTGGGAAAGCTGGATGCACCACGCCGTTCCGCTGAACCGCGCCGATGCCGAGCGAATTTCCATCAGCTTCAATTACGCTTGGCGCTAAACGCCTTTAATGTGAGCAAAAAAACGCCGTCAGAACCACTATATGCCCAAAAACCAGTCTACTGCATACAAGATGGTCAACGTTCGGGCCAAGCCTGTCTAGACCATCCGCCGATAATTCTAGAACCGCATGAAAATTGCCCCAAATCCCTCCTTTTTAACGCTTTCGACTCGCCGCGCCGAAAGTTGGCGCAAGGATTGCTAACTCTCGTCCAGCCAACGAAAACCACGAGGAGGCTGTGATGAAGTTTACGAGACGGGCGGT
>NZ_LAJY01000118.1 GCF_000963705.1 Elstera litoralis
ATTTCCCCACGCTGCGCCGCCCGCTGGCGACCGCCGCCGCACTAACGGCGGCGCTGAGCCTGGGCGACCTCGGCGCGGTTGCTCTCTTCGGGGCCAACGATACCGCCGCCCTGCCCGCGCTGTTGTTCAGCCGCATGGGCAGCTATCGTTTCGATGAAGCCGCCGTGATCGCGCTGTTCTTCCTGCTGGTTGGGCTGGGGGTCTTTTTTGGAATCGACAAAGGATTGACCCGTGACCGCCGCGCTTGAGGTACAAAACCTCTGTTTTACCTACGAAACAATGGCGATGCGCTTTGATCTCACCGTCGAAAGCGGGGTTTTCCTCGCCTTGATCGGGCCGAGCGGTGCCGGGAAATCGACCCTGCTCAACCTCATCGCCGGGTTCGAAGCGCCGGAAGCGGGCTCAATCCGGCTCTTTGGGCAGGAAGTCATCGGGCTCCCGCCCGCGCGCCGCCCGGTAACGACCGTGTTTCAGGATAATAATCTATTCGACCATTTGAATTGTGGCACGAACGTGCGTTTGGGGCTTTTGCCCGCCTCAATCAACAGCCGCGCGGCCCAGATTGCCGCGACGGCGGCCCTGGCGCAAGTGGGGCTTGCGGGGTTCGACACCCGTCCGGTGCGCGATCTTTCCGGCGGGCAGCGGCAGCGCGTCGCCATTGCCCGCGCCCTCGTGCGGGCGCCGACCTGCCCCTTACTACTGCTCGATGAGCCCTTCGCCGCCCTCGGCCCGGCCCAACGGCGTGACATGCTCGATCTGATCGAAGGGCTCCGCCAAACCCACGGGCTGACCGTCATTCTGGTCAACCATCACCCCGACGAAGCCCGCCACGCGGCGCAGTTCTGCGCGTTTCTCGATGCGGGGCGGATCGTCGCCCTCGATGAAACGACAAAACTGCTCGCCCGCAGCGATGTGCCGGGGCTGACCGCCTATCTGGGCGACACTTAAGTTATTTCGCGGGAACGACGCCCGCTTCCGGCACGATCTGCGTCGTCACGTCCAGAATCTTGCCCAAGGCTTCCAAGCGCCGATGGACCGCATCGCCCAGCACGACCGAGCCGTCGGTTGGCAGCGTCAGGGTTAGCAGCGTGCCGTCCACGGTGAGCGATACGTGATCGAGCACCCCCGGCGCGCCGCCCGACAGGAGATAGCCGAGCCGCAGCGCCACGCCGACCGCGCTTGCGATCCGCAACTGCGCCGGGGTGAGGAGCTGCGTCGGCACATTGTCCGGCAGCGCGTCGCGGCTCGCCCCGTAGCGCATGGCAATCGCCGTCGCCAGAAACGCCCGACCAGGATGATCGATCCCCGTCAGTTGCGCTTGCAGCACGCGGCGATAGGCCAGCGCAACGCGATAGTCGGGATGCTCGGTCCAGGCGATATCCGACAAGCGGCACGCGGCCTCCGTCAATCGGCGGCTGTCAGCATCCTCGCCCGGCAACAGCGGGGCGACGAAGCGCAGCAACTCGGTATGGGAGAGGGCGAAGCGGCTATCGCCCACCAGGGTTTCGCAGCTCGCCATCAACGGGTCTTGCAGGCGGACCCCCGGCAACAGCCGGTCGAACAAGGCCCCTTCGCGCAAACCCGCCGCCGAGAAAATGATATTGGCCGGGCTTGCGACCGCAAAAAGCTGCTCATAGACCATCGCGGCCCAGGGGAGCGTATCGGCCCTACGGCGCGACACATCGGGGCGGCGGCGGATCGTGTCGCGGTCCATCCGGTGAATGCGCTGGAAGAAGCTCGCCGCCGTTGCCGCCGGAATCGCATAATGGTGGATAATGTGCAGCGGGTAATGGCGCTGCTCCATCATCATCCGCGCCAAGGTGCGCCAGGCCCCGCCGACCGCGTAGAAATTGCGACCATTGAGATTGGAAATCCAGGGCACATCTTGCAACGCCCGCTTAATCATCCCCGCGCCGCGCCGAACCGAATTTTCCGCTGCATCCATCAAGCGCAGCGGGCCGATGGGCAGGGAGATGCGCTCGCCGAGCTTCCCCCCCGCCACGTCGATCAATTCCAAACTGCCGCCGCCGAGATCGCCGACGATCCCATCGGCTTCGGGAATCGCCGAGAGCACGCCCAAGGCGGACAGCCGCGCTTCTTCGGTGCCCGGAATAACCTGGACCGGCAGGCCCATCACCCGTTCGGCTTCCGAAACGAAGCTGGCCCCATCTTCGGCATCGCGCACGGCGGCGGTGGCGTAGATTAAGGTCTCGCAGACGTTCATCGCCGTCGTCAGCGCGCGGAAGCGGCCAAGATTGGCAATCGCGCTGCGCCGCCCTTCCGGGTTCAGGCGGCCCGTGGCGGTAATCCCCCGCCCCAAGCCGCACATGACCTTTTCGTTAAAGAGAGTCAAGGGCGCGCGCGAGCTATCGCGATAGACCACAAGCCGACACGAGTTCGAGCCGATATCGATAATAGCAATACGTTTAGAGGTAGGCATCTAGCGCAAATCCCGAGCAAACGACATCGTTTGCAACGACGCATTCGCATAAAAAGACAATGAGCTAGAGCATTTTTCAGGGGCACGTGCGACGGAAAAATGCTCTAGCGCGAACCTCAGTCCTTCGGCTTATGGCGCGCGCGCGGTTGCGCCGCCCGACGTTGTCCCGATCCCCGCCCCGAAAGGCTCGGGTTGGTCATAAAGAAGGTATGGGCCGAGAATCCATCCAAAGCTTCAGGCGGCCGCACATAGCTGCCATCGGGTTGAAGGAACCATGTTTGGGCTTGATCTTTCAGATTCCCCGCCATGATCTGATCGAGGATTTGCTGATGCACGGTCGGCGTTTCAATCGGCACCAGGGTTTCAACCCGCCAATCGAGATTGCGTGGCATCCAATCGGCCGACGAGATAAACACTTTGGCATAGCGCGACGGCAGATCGTGCCCATTGCCGAAGCAGACGACGCGACTATGCTCCAAGAACCGCCCGACGATAGAGCGAACGCGGATATTCTCCGAGAGGCCAGGAACACCGGGGCGCAGACAGCAAATGCCGCGAATGACTAGCTCAATCTTCACCCCGGCTTCGCTGGCGCGGTAGAGCGCATCGATAAGCTCGGGATCGACGAGGGCATTCATCTTGGCCCAAATCGCCGCCGGGCGGCCCGCGTGGGCACAATCGATTTCATGCTGAATATGCTTCAGCAGCGTCGGCCGAATGGTAAGCGGCGCAATCGCAATTTTTTCCAACCGGTCCGGGTTAGCGTAACCGGTCATGAAGTTGAACACCCGCGTCGCATCGCGGCACAGCACCGGATCGCAGGTGAAGAAGGACAGATCGGTATAAACCTTCGCGGTGATCGGATGGTAGTTGCCGGTGCCGAAATGGACGTAGGAGCGCAGCTCGCCGCCCTCGCGCCGCACGGCCAGCGATACTTTGGCGTGGGTCTTGAGATCGATGAAGCCATAGACGACCTGCGCGCCCGCGCGCTCCAAATCGCGCGCCCAGCGAATATTGGCTTCTTCATCGAAGCGGGCCTTTAGTTCGACCAGCGCCGTGACCGACTTACCCGCTTCCGCCGCTTCCACAAGGGCACGGACGATGGGGCTATTGTCGGAGGTGCGGTAAAGCGTCTGCTTAATCGCAATCACCGCCGGGTCGCGCGCGGCTTGCAGCAGGAACTGCACCACCACATCGAAACTTTCGTAGGGGTGATGGACGACGATATCCTTCTGCCGGATTGCGGCAAAGCAATCGCCACCGAAATCGCGGATACGTTCCGGGAAACGGGCGTTATAGGGCGGGAATAGCAGATCGTGCCGCTCATCGACGATCATTTGCTTCACATCGGCCAAGCCGACGATCGCCGAGGTATCGAACACATCCGCCGGAGCAACGTGCAACTGGTCGATCACGAAGGCGCGCAAATCTTCCGGCATGCCCGCATTGACGACGAGACGAATGACGAGACCCCGGCGGCGGCGCTTCAGGGCCGATTCGAATAGGCGAACCAGATCTTCCGCCTCTTCATCGATTTCCATTTCGCTATCGCGGTTGATGCGGAACAGGCCTTTTGCCAGAATCTCGAAGCCCGGAAACAGCCGGTCGAGGAACTGGCCGATCAAATCTTCGACGGCGAGGAAGCGGATGCCGTCGCTGGAGGGCACGCGGATGAAGCGGCGGATTTGCGCCGGTTGCGGCAGCAGCGCGCGCATAACTTTACCATCCGTCGGGCGCACCATCTGCACCACCATCGCCGAGCCGCGATTGGGGATGAAGGGGAACGGATGCGCCGGATCGATCGCCATCGGCGTCATCACCGGAAAAATCTGCTCATCGAAGAAAGTGGAGGCCCAGGCGCGCTCTTCCACGCTGAGTGCGTCGGGATCGGCCAGGCTGATGCCCGCCGCAACCATTTCGGTGCGCAGCGCTTGCCAGGTGGCTTCCTGCAAATCGGTAAGGACGCGGACGGCTTCGCGCAGATCGACGAGTTGCTGCGTCGGCGTCAGCCCATCCTGGCTAACCCCCGAAACCCCTGCCGCAACTTGGCCTTCGAGACCGGCGACGCGGACCATGAAAAACTCATCGAGGTTCGCTTCAGAGATCGAGAGAAAGCGCAGTCGCTCCAGCAGAGGGTGCCGCGTATTGCCGGCTTCTTCCAAAACGCGGCGATTGAACGCCAACCACGAGAGTTCGCGGTTGATGAACCGTTGCGGCGAGGTTTTGGAAATCGTTGCAATCGGGGCAACATCGGGCTGGGCTTGGGCGGGAAGAGCCGTGGTCATATGAGTCCTCATAGCAGATGGGCGGCTATAGCACAGTCATCGCACCGGGAGCATGACAGGTTGATGACGATACTCAAGCATGGGTCGCTTATTCATCCGGTCTCGCTTCGTCCGGCTCCTGAACAATCGTGCGGGCGAGCGCAATCGTGATCGGCTTTTGCACCGCCAGCGCCGCCCGATTGAGCGCTTTGGCTAAATCGGAAATCGCGGCAAAACTGCGCCCGACGCGTGGCACCAGATAGCGGATGACTGGCGGATCGACCCGCGCGCCGAGGTCCGCCAGATGCTTCACCAGCAGGGCCGCCAGCAGCGTTTCGTCCGGCTCGGATATTTCGACATGGGGGAGTGCTGCGAGGCGCGAGGCAAGATCGGGCAGGCCAACCGGCCAGCGCGCCGCAGGCTCCCGCGCGACGATCAGGGCCTGCGCCTGCCGTTCCTTCAGCAAATTGAGCAAATGGAACCAGGGCGCTTCGGCCTCGGTGGGCGGATGAGGCTGCGCCTGAAGATCGATCAGCAGGCGCGCGCCGGGCGGCACCGCCCGGTCGAGATCGAGCTTTGCCCCCGGCATCAGCGGTTTCGCCCCGCTTCGCCCCGCCCAAATCGCCGCCAGATGGGATTTTCCGGCCCCCGCTGGTCCCGTTAAAACCAGCGCGGGCGCGGGCCAATCCGGCCAGCGGTTCAGCCACGCCACGGCCAATTCATTGCACGGCGTCACCAGAAAATCTTCCGCCGCTAACGCCGGTTGAAACCCCAACGCGAGCGGGAGTTGCCGGGGCACGCCCTTCATAGCGTCTCGGCAGGGGGCGTTTCAGGAGGCTTCGGTTTATAGAGGTCGGAGGCGAGATACTGGCCAACGCCGAAACGCGCCAGCACGCCGATCACCGCCATCACCGGCACCGCCATCAACACCCCCAGGAAGCCGAAGAGCGTACCGCCCGCGAGCAGCGCGAAGATGATCCAGACGGGATGCAGCCGCACCCGGTCCCCCACCAGCCAGGGCTGGAGCACATAGCCTTCCAAGATTTGCCCGACGCCGAACACACCCGCGACCAGGATCACCGGAAGCCACGAATCGAACTGCAAAACCGCCAGTCCAACTGCCGTCACCCCGCCGACGAACACGCCGACAAAGGGGATGAACGACAAAAGCCCCGCCAGCAACCCGATGATAATGCCGAAATCGAGCCCGACGCTGCGCAGCCCGATGGCGTATAAAACGCCGAGGCTCAGGCACAGCAACGCCTGTCCGCGCGCAAAACCGGAGAGGATGGCATCGATCTCGCGCGCTTGCTCCCGGATCGTCTCGGCGGCACTCAGCGGCAACCAGGAATCGATCTTGGTGACGATCAGATCCCAGTCGCGCAGCAGGTAGAAGGCCACCACCGGCGTCACGAACACCAGCGACAGGATATTGACGACCGCAAGCCCGCCAACCAGCAGATTGCCGACGAACTGGGCGACATAGCCCAGCGCCTTGCCCGCATCGGCCCCCGCCGCCGCGCGCAGATTGATGACATCGGCATCCGACACGCCAAAATCGCGCTGGGCGTCCACCAGCCAAAGATTAACCCGCTCCTGAATCGTCGTCAGCAGCGTCGGCAGCCGCTGCGCCAGTTCCACCGCCTGCCCCTGCAAGATCGGCACGAACAGCAGCAGAATTAGCAAACAGGCGAGGAAAAAGCTGACGATGGTCAGCAATGTCCCCACCCCCCGGCCAACGCCGCGCCGCTCCAGCCAATCGACCGTTGGATCGAGAAAATAGGCAATCCCCGCCCCAGCCACGAAGGGCAGCAGCACCGGCGTGATCTGCCAGACGATCAAGAGACCTAGAAGGCCGAAACCGATCATCCAGCGCCATTTGCGCACACTCATGGCCCTACTCCCTTAGCCCCTTGGATCAGGCGGTGCCAGCGCCCGGCATAGACGAGGCCGCTGACAAGAGTGGTGGCGATCATGAGGGTTTCGACGGCCAGCGTTATGACTTCCGTCGTCGCTGCCGAAACCCCCGTAACCCGCGCCACCATTCCCGATTCGAGCGACAAAATCCAGGCAATCACAAACACTTGCAGAAACGTATTCACCTTAGACACGAAAATGGGGCGAATATCGGCGGGGAACTTGCGCCAGCGGCACCAAGCGAGCCCGCCCAGAATCATCACATCGCGCGCCAAGACCAGCAGCGTCACGCCCCAACTCAGCAACCCCTGCACCGCAAGGGCTCCAAACATTGTTACCAGCAGCAGCTTATCCGCTGCGGGATCGAGGTAAGTGCCGAGGGTCGAGTGAGCCCGAAACATCCGCGCAATCGCCCCATCGACCGCGTCCGACACCCCGGCAATCACGAACAGCCAAAAGCCGGTTGCAAAATCGCCGCGCACAAAGGCCGCCACCGTGAACGGCACCAGCAGAATGCGCGCAGCGGAAATGAGGTTCGGCAGATGGCGTAGCAGCGGCCCTGGACCGGGCAAAATCGCCTCCGTTACGGTGCTTTCGCTGGGGCGGGGGCGGCCGGGGCGCTGGCTTGGAAGCGCAGAACATAGCCTTCGGATTCCTGGCTCAGCTTCAACTCGCGCTGGGCAAGATTGCGGGCGGCTTGATCGGGCGGCGCGGTGAGCGCCAGATCGATCAGCGCTTCGGTGCGGGTCATCGATTTCAACGCGGCGCTACGCACCCCCGGAACGGCTTCCAGACGCTTTTTGACTTCGATCCAATCGGCCAAATTGCGCAACGGCACTGTGACCGCCAGGGTTTCGAGAACGGCCCCGGCGTCGCCGCCCGTTGCCGTCATCGGCTGAACGGCGCGATCTTTACGCCATTGCGCCTCAAGCTCGGCCTGAAGGCGCGTCACGATGCGCTCGTAATAGGCCTCGCGACTCTCCCCAACATTGATCGGAAAACGCTCATTGAAAATCGCTTGACCCGAGCGGCGCAGCGTCACGCTGCCCCCATCGGCGGCATTGACGAACTCGGCGACGAGCCCTTCATAGGCATCATATTTGCGCAGCAGCGGATCGAGCTTCAGCGGCGTCGCGTCATAGGCTGCCGCCGGGTCGAGCGCCGCGACATCCGCCTCATCGCCCTTCGGTAAAACCAGCGGCACGAGGCCGGTTTTCAGCGGGCGCGCGGCGAAAGCTTGCCGCCAGAGGTTCATTGGCTCCCACAGCAGGCTTTTGTCGCCGTCGCGGAACAGGGGGAGCAGCAGCAAGGGTTTCGGCGCGGCGCGCAGCTCTTCGGCTCCAACCTGTCGCAGCAGCGCCCGCACCGAGGCCGGGCGGAAGCGATAGGTGAGCGTGCCAAGGTACCGCACGGCGGAGCTGGTTTCCTTCTCCACCTCAAAGCCTTCGAGCAGCGGGGCGATGTCCTTATCGGTGAATCCCATCAGCCGACTGGTATCGCCGCCGAGGGCGATCCGTTCGATCAGCCGACGCCACGCTCGCGTTTGCCCTTCGCTAATCCCGGCGTCGCGCGCTTGGGCAGCGGTTGCGGCGGTTTTATCGATGGCGATGCCCGCGACGCTAAAGCTTTCATCGGCGGCAAAGCCCATGCTGGAGCCAAGCAACGCCGCCGTTAAGGCCAGACCCGAAAGAAACCGACGAGCGCGCATCCCTGAACATCCTCTTATCGCCGCGAAAATTCCCATCCGCCGCCCTGTTGTATCTCAGCCTATGTAAGGAAGTCATCCGCTGAGATGAGGTTTCCCCACATTGCAATCGCGCGCCATTTCGCTATTGTCCGAGCCAAATCCTGACCAAGACCGCCATCGGGCGATAGAGGTGCGCTATTTCCAACGAACGGACCTACCGGCACGCCGGTGTTGATATCGATGCGGGCAATGCGCTCGTCGATGCCATTAAGCCCTTGGCGAAATCGACCGCCCGGCGCGGGGCCGATGCCTCCTTGGGCGGTTTCGGCGCTTTGTTCGATCTGAAGGCGGCGGGTTTCACCGATCCGCTGCTGGTCGCCACCACCGATGGCGTCGGCACAAAGCTAAAGCTCGCCATCGATACGGGGTATCACGATACGGTCGGCATCGATCTGGTCGCCATGTGCGTCAATGATCTTGTGGTGCAGGGGGCCGAACCCTTGCTGTTCCTCGATTATTACGCCACGGGCAAGCTGGATGTTGAGGCTGGGCGCGCTATCGTCGCCGGGATTGCCGAAGGCTGCCGTCAGGCGGGCTGCGCGCTGATTGGCGGCGAGACGGCGGAAATGCCGGGGCTTTATGCCGATGGCGACTATGATCTGGCCGGTTTCTCAGTCGGTGCGGTCGAGCGCACGCAAGTCGTGACCGGGCGCGAGGTTGCGGCGGGCGATCTGGTCATTGGCCTCAAATCCAGCGGCGTTCATTCCAATGGCTTCTCGCTGGTGCGGCGCATTCTAGCCGAAGACGGCGTGAAGCTTTCGGACGACGCCCCCTTCGCCCCCGGCACCAGCGTCGGCCAAGCCCTGCTGACGCCGACGCGGATTTACGTGAAATCCTGCCTCGCCGCGCTGAAAGCCGTGAAGGTGAAAGCCTTCGCCCATATCACCGGCGGCGGGCTGACCGAGAATATTCCGCGCGTGCTGCCCGATGGTCTGGGCGTCACCCTCGACGGCAGCCAGTGGCAGGCCCCCGCCGTGATGGGCTGGCTGTTTAGCCGGGGCGTTTCGCTCACTGAAATGGCGCGTGTGTTCAACTGCGGCCTTGGCATGGTGCTGGTGGTGACGGAAGCCGATGCGCCCGCCGCCCTCGCCGCCCTCACTGAGGCGGGCGAAACCGCGACCATCGTTGGCCAGGTCGAGACGCTTAGCGGCGATGAGCGGGTTCACGTCAAACATCTTGAGGCGGCATGGCGCGCGTAAAGCTTGGCTGCCTGATTTCGGGGCGCGGCTCCAATCTGCAAGCCCTGATCGATGCCTGCGCTACCCCCGATTTCCCGGCGGAAATCGGCTTGGTCCTTTCGAACAAGCCGGGCGTGCAGGGGTTAGAGCGGGCGGAGAAAGCCGGGATTCCGACCCAGGTGATCCGCCATCCCGACTTCCCCGACCGCGCCGCCTTCGATGCGGCGCTGGATGCCGCCCTGCGCGCGGCGGGGGTCGAGATCGTCTGTCTGGCTGGGTTCATGCGGCTGCTGACGCCGGAGTTCGTGACCGGCTGGGGTGATAATATCCTCAATATTCACCCCTCGCTCCTGCCCGCCTTCAAGGGGCTCGATACGCACCAGCGTGCCTTGGAGAGCGGCGCGCGGTTTGCGGGTTGCACGGTGCATATCGTCCGCCCGGCGATGGACGAAGGCCCGATTCTGGTGCAAGCCGCCGTACCGATTTTGGATGGCGATACGGAAGATAGTCTCGCCGCTCGCATTCTGACTGCCGAGCACCGCGCCTATCCCGAGGCCGTGCGGCTTCTGGCGGAAAGCCGCGTTCGGGTAGAGGGTTTGCGCTGCCATATCGATGCACCTGCCGATCCCGTGCCGCACTTCAATCCTTCTCTCAGCCGATAGGGTTTTCCGATGGAAAAAGATTCCGCTGACCGCCGCCGGTCCCAGCCTTTCGCGCCTCGTTTGGGGCACCTGGCGCTTGCTGGCGCAGCCGGACATCCGCGACCCGAAACCGCTGGCCGCCTTCATCGACCAGTGCCTGCACCTCGGCATCACCTCCTTCGACCTGGCCGATCTCTACGGCGGCTTCGGCGTCGAAGAGGTCTTCGGGCACGGGTTGCAGGCCTGGGCGGGGGATCGGTCGGCGATCCAACTGGTGAGCAAATGCGGCATTCGCCCCGTGACGTCCGCGCGCCCGGACAATCGGGTGAAGCACTACGATAGCTCGCGCGATCATATTTTACGCTCGGTCACGAACAGCCTGCGCGCGCTGCACACGGAGTATCTCGATCTGCTGCTGATCCATCGCCCGGACCCGCTGATGGATGCCGATGAAACCGCCGAGGCGCTGCAAGAGGTGATGGCGAAGGGTTGGGTGCGGCACGTCGGCGTTTCTAACCATTCGCCCCGGCAATTCTCCTTGCTGCAATCGCGCCTACCGGTGCCGCTGGCGACCAATCAGGTGGAATATTCCATCCTCCACCCCAACGCGCTGGAGGAAGGTAGCTTCGACCAAATGCAGAAGCTGCGGCGCGCACCGATGCTCTGGTCGCCCTTGGGCGGCGGCGCATTATTCACCGATCCGGCCTATGCCGCCCTTCGCGCGGCGCTGGCGACGGTGGGGGAAAAGCTCGGCCATGCCGATATTGGCACCACCGCCCTTGCCTGGGCGCTCACCCATCCGTCGCGCCCGGTCGCCGTCGTCGGCACCGGCCAGATCGACCGGCTCGCCGGGTATCGGGCCGCGCTGACGGGGCTGGAGCGGCAAGATTGGTTCGCGCTTTTGGAAGCTGCGCGCGGCCAGCCTGTTGCCTGAGCGCCGCGATTTCGGTATCAAGCTTTCAGAACATTCCTAACGAGGATCGCAGAATGGCCAACATCGCCGAAATGGAAAAGCGTCACGCCGCCTTTTACAGCAGCGTCCTGAAGGCCATGACCGGCACGGGGATTGCCGTGATTATCCTGTTGGCCGTGATGGCGGTAACGCTGATTCACTAGAATTTTTGCACGGTTTCCGTCGCATAAAAAACCCCGGCAGCCACCTGCCGGGGTTTTTCTTAACATCACTATCATATTTAAATACGAATAAAAACATCTTATAAAAGCTGCGCATCCACCTATGCGGGCATATTTTTGGGAGAAAACCTACATGGACCTGATTGTTGTTTTTCAGA
>NZ_LAJY01000119.1 GCF_000963705.1 Elstera litoralis
CGGGCTGGCCGCGTGGCGTGCCGCCGATGCCGACACCCGAACCCGCTGGCTGGACCGGCTGCGCCTGCCGCTGTTCTTTTTTCAGCGCCTGCGCTGTGACGGGCATCACCAATTCGCTTCTGAAAAGCCTGATCGGCCGCACCCGCCCCCGGTTGTTTTTCGATCAAGGGCTTTACGCCTTCCTGCCCCCGGCGCGCAAAGCCCTCTATGTCTCGATGCCCTCTGGCCATACCGCGATGATGTTTGCCGTCGCCACCGCGCTGGCGCTGATGCTGCCCCGGCGCTGGGCCGCCCCGGCTTACGCGCTCGCCACGCTGATCGCACTGAGCCGGGTCATGACCAACGCCCATTGGCTCGCCGATATCCTCGCGGGCGCGCTGGTTGGGATCGGCATGACGCTTTTATGCCACCGCAGCTTCGTGAAACGCGCGTGGTTAATGCCTAAGTAACGGACGAAAAGACAGAATTTCGGGCAACAGCCCCTTGTTTGCAAGGGCAACGCCCGGTAGGGTCATCATTGAGGAATACGGGGGTTGCAGGAATGGCGGAGCAGCGCCACACAAAGGTTCTGATTATTGGCGCGGGCCCGGCGGGCTATACGGCGGCGATTTATGCTGCGCGCGCCAATCTGAAGCCGATGCTGACCACGGGCATGACGCCCGGCGGCCAGCTTACCATTACCACCGATGTCGAAAACTACCCCGGTTTCGCCGATGTCATCCAAGGCCCCTGGCTGATGGAGCAGATGCGCGCGCAGGCGGAACACGTCGGCACCGAGATCGTTTACGACCTCATCACGGAGGTGGATTTCAACACCCGCCCCTTCCGCGCAACCGGCGATAGTGGCACGGTTTACACCGCCGACAGTATCATCATCTGCACGGGCGCGACGGCGCGTTGGTTGGGTCTGCCTGCTGAGGAGCATTTGCGCGGGGCGGGGGTTTCGGCCTGCGCCACCTGCGACGGGTTCTTCTTCCGGGGCAAAAGCGTCGCCGTGATCGGCGGCGGCAATACCGCTGTCGAAGAAGCCTTGTATCTGACCAATCACGCCAGCCATGTGACGCTGATCCACCGGCGCGACAGTCTGCGGGCGGAAAAAATTCTGCAAGATCGGCTGTTCGCCAATCCCAAGGTGAGCGTGATCTGGAACCATACGGTCGAGGATATTCTCGCCACCGGCACGCCGCCGACGGTCAGCGCCGTTCGGCTGAAGAGCACCCGCGATGCCTCGGTGCAGGATATCGCCGTGGACGGCGTGTTCGTCGCCATCGGCCATGTGCCGCAGACCGAGCTGTTCAAAGGCAAGCTGGCGCTCGATAGCGACGGCTACCTCATCACCGCGCCGGATTCCACGGCAACCACTATCCCCGGCGTGTATGCGGCGGGCGATGTGAAGGATAAGCATTTCCGCCAGGCCGTGACGGCGGCGGGAATGGGCTGTATGGCGGCCCTTGAGGCCGAAAAGTTTCTCGCCAGCCAGGCCGTTCGCGCCGAAGCTGCCGAGTAACGACACCAAACGCCCGCACCATCCGGGAGCGGGCAGGACAGGAGGGGTAAAATGGACTGGGACAAGCTGCGTGTCTTCCTGGCGGTCGCCGAAGCGGGAAGTTTCACGCATGCCGGGGACTCGCTGAATCTCAGCCAGTCGGCGGTTAGCCGCCAAATCAGCGGGCTGGAAGACAGTCTCTCGGTTCCCTTGTTCCACCGTCACGCCCGTGGCCTGATCCTCACGGAACAGGGCGAGCTTCTGTACCGAACGACCAAGGAAATCTTCGCTAAGCTGGCAATGGCCGAAGCGATGCTGAACGAAAGCAAGGATCGCCCCAAAGGCCCGTTGAAGGTAACGACGACGGTGGCCTTTGGCTCGACCTGGCTCGCCCCCCGGCTGAACGAGTTTCTGGAACTCCATCCCGAAATCAGCCTAACGCTGCTGCTGGATGACGATGAACTCGATCTGTCGATGCGCGAAGCCGATGTGGCCGTGCGCATGACCGTGCCGCGCCAGGCCGATCTTATCCAGCGCCATCTTACCACCTTCCACTTCCATATCGTCGCTTCGGAAGCCTATCTGAAGGAACATGGCACGCCCGCCGATCTGGCCGACCTCGGCAATCACCGGCTGATCTGCTATGGCGACCCGAAGCGCGCGCCCTTCCCGGAAGTGAATTGGCTGCTGAAAGCGGGCGGGAATGATTTTTCCAGCCGGGCCGTGCTGAAGGTGAATAATTTCTACGCCATCTACCGGGCGGTGAAATCCGGCATCGGCATCGCCGCCCTGCCCGATTACATGACGAATGACGATTCCGGGCTGGTCCGCCTGCTGCCGGATGTGGAAGTTCCCGCCGTTCCGGCCTATTTCGTCTACCCGGAAGAGCTGCGCAACTCGAAGCGCATTTCGGTTTTGCGCGACTTCCTGCTGCGTCAGGTTTCCGCCCAAGCCTTCTAAATCAATAGGTTAGGATGCCTCCCCAGTCAGCTTCGACCGGGGAGGCATTTTTGTTTTAAGGCTCCGTAAATGTCCGGGAGACAAAGACATGCGGGTTGCGCATGTCTGGCGCGGAATTTTGCCTCTAGTTTTGAGACGCTTAAGACCTTAAGTCTGTTCTTGTGATTGTTGCGACGCAGCAATCGGCCGGGTTCCCTCCCGGCCAGGGGTTTTTTTCAAACCCTACGTCTCCCAGACGTGAAGCCTCCCTGTTCAACTTGTCCCCGCGGTTTTCC
>NZ_LAJY01000012.1 GCF_000963705.1 Elstera litoralis
AGAGACAGAGGCCGCAGATCCATCGGATTTGCGGCTTTCGTGAAATATCGGTAATCTTTGGGGGTTCAGGGCCAAAACTCTTGTTACGGTCTTATGAAGTTCCCATACCAATAGGGGCGGGTAATTAGTATACTCGCGCATGAAAGCTGGCGGCGGCGCGTCGATTGCTCATTTCAGGAGCGCGCCGAGGCCTAGGAGGGTTGGGGATGACGGCTGTTCCGATCGCGATTGTCACGAGCACCACGGGGTCCGCGCGCGCGGAAACAATTGGTCACGCCGAGCGCGGCCAAGATCGCCGGACGGAGATTTTGGCTGCGGCGCGCGAACTCATGCTCACGGAGGGCTATGATCGCACCTCCATGCGCAATATCGCCGCAAAGCTGAACGTGACGCCGACGACGCTCTACCTCTATTTCCGCAATAAGGAAGAGTTGGTTTTCCATCTGGTGCAGGAAACCTTCGGGATTCTGCTGGAAAATCTTCAGTCGGTCATGTGCCCCGTCACCGATCCGCTCTGCGCGCTGCGCAAGGGGCTTGAGGCCTATATTCGCTTCGGCCTCGCCTACCCGGACCATTACCGCGTCGTCTTTATGACGTTGCCGCACGAAGCCAAGCGCGACGCCTGCCATAAAAAGCAGGAAGAATGCTGCGATAGCCTGTGCGATCAGGCCTATGGCAGCCTCGAAAAAGGCGTGGCGCGCTGCCAGGCCTCGGGGCAATTGCGCGCGGGCGATGCGGCCGCCATTACGGCGACGCTGTGGGCCAGCGTTCACGGGCTGGCGACGCTGCTCATCAAATCGGGCGATCATCCGGCGGCAACCCCGGAGTTAATGATCGAAACGCTGCTGGACACCCTTCTGCGCGGCCTTGCCCCGGAACCCTCCCTACCCCACTGATCCGCAGGTCTTCTGCGGATGACCATCAATTCGGCAGGAGATGGAATGCTGCGTGTTTTGACACTAGCGGCGGGCCTTCTGGCCTGCTGGGCTGCGGGAACTGCGAGCGCCGACCCGGTACATGGGATTGCCCTCTACGGGGCACCCAAATATAAGCCGGGGTTCAGCCACTTCGACTATATCAACCCGAATGCGCCGAAGGGCGGCGAGCTGCGGCAAGCCGTGATCGGCGGGTTCGATAGTCTCAACGGTTTCATCCTCAAAGGCACGCCCGCCTCGGGTGTCGGCTTGCTGTTCGACACGCTGACTGTGAGCGCCGATGATGAGCCCTTCAGCCACTACGGGCTGTTGGCGGAAACGATGGAACTTGCCGCCGACCGCGCCTCGATCACCTTCAAATTGCGCGCGGAGGCTAAGTTTCACGACGGCAGCGCGGTAACGGCGCAGGATGTGGCCTTCAGCTATAAAATGCTGAAAGAAAAAGGTGCCCCCCATTACCGCAGCTATTTTAATGATGTCGTCGGGGTGGAAACCCCCGACGCGCGCACGGTGATTTTTCGCTTCAAGGACGGTAATAATCACGAACTGCCGCTGATTATCGGCCAGTTCCCGGTTTTTGCTGCCGCTTTTTACGCAAACCGCCCGTTCGATCAGAGCAGCCTCGACGTGCCCTTGGGCTCCGGCCCCTATACGGTCAAAAGCGTCGACGCCAACCGCAGCATCAGCTACGCGCGCAATCCCGACTATTGGGCGAAGGATCTGCCGCCGCAGCGCGGCCATCATAATTTCGATCTCTTACGCTACGATTATTACCGCGACGATGGGGTGGCGCTGGAAGCCTTGATGGCCGGCGATATCACCTTTCGGCAGGAAACCTCCTCCTCCCGTTGGGCCACCGCCTATGATAAGCCGCCCGTGCGCCAAGGTTTGATTAAGCGCACCGAGATTGGCGACAATAGCCCGCGCGGTATGCAGGGCTATGTGTTCAACACCCGCCGCCCGCTGTTCGCCGACCCGAAACTGCGCGCCGCCCTGGCCTATGCCTATGATTTCGAGTGGACGAATAAGACGCTGTCGGACGGGCAGTTGATCCGCACCGTCAGCTATTTCGATAATTCGGAGTTGCGCGCGCGCGGCCTGCCGAGTGCAGAAGAACTGGCGCTGCTGGAACCCTTCCGGGGCAAGGTGCCGGAGGAAGTCTTCACCACCGAATATTTTCCCCCGAAAACCGACGGCAGCGGCAATATTCGCGAGAACCTGCGCACGGCCCTCCGGCTGCTGCGCGAGGCCGGGTGGACGGTGAAAAACAACAAGCTCAGCGACGCCAAGGGCCAGCCGCTGAGCTTCGAAATCCTCATCGATAACCCCGCCTTCGAGCGCACCACCCTGCCCTTCATTAAGAACCTTGAACAATTGGGCGTGACCGCAACCCTGCGCCTCCTGGACGTGAGCCAGCATCAGAAGCGCGTCGAAGCCTATGATTTTGATATGATGATCGGTATTTTCCCGCAGTCGATTAGCCCCGGCAACGAGCAGCGCGACTTTTTTCGGCTCCGCCGCCGCCGATATTCCCGGCGGGCGCAACCTGCCCGGCATCAAAGACCCCGCCATCGATGCGCTGGTCGATCAGGTCATCAATGCCCCCAGCCGCGAAGCATTGGTGACGCGGGTGCGCGCGCTGGACCGACTGCTGCGCTGGGGCCATTACATGATCCCGCAGTTCTACGGGCGCACCACGCGCTACGCCCATTGGGACTATTACGGCCGCACCGGCATCGAAACCCTCCAACGCGAAAGCTTCGATCGCTGGTGGTGGGATGCGGAGAAGGCGGCGGTAACGCAGACAAAACGCGGCGGATAAAAAAGGGGGCCACACGGCCCCCTTTTTCAATCGAGTTCAGCCGAAGCCTAACTCTGAATAATATCGACCTCGCCGATAATCGTGCCGCCGAGATCGACTTCGAGCTTGCGGTAACGGACGCGGCCCTTGATCTGGCCCGTGGCGCGCACGGTCAGCTTTTCGCGCACCGTCAGGTCGCCCTCATAATTCCCGGCGATATCGGCAATATCAATCTCGGCATTGCCCTTAAAGAAGCCGCCATCGGCGACTTCGATCACGCGCCCGCCGATCAAGGAGGCATCGACCCGGCCTTCAACAGTGAGAATATCGCAGGAGTTGATTTCCCCGGACAGGCTGATGTCGCGGCCCACGGTGAGGCGCTTGCCCTCGATCTCGGGTCGCGCACCGGGCGACGGCATTGCGGGAACGGCCGCGCGGCGCGGCG
>NZ_LAJY01000120.1 GCF_000963705.1 Elstera litoralis
GTGCCCCCGGCAGCCAGATCGATCATGCCGCCCCAAACCTGCGGATACTCGAGCGACACCGTGCGCCCAAAACCCCACAGCCCGGCTTGGGCCAGGTCCAGCGTGTCCTTGCCGCCCTCGCGCAGGTCGAGCCCGTTGCGGGTGCCGAGCCACAGCGTCGGGGCCGTCTTGAAGCTATCGCGCGCCTCGCCCAAAGCCTGGGTGAGGTGCAGCGCATTGCCGATGACGCTGGCCTGCTGTGCTTCTTGATCCTCGCCTGTGCCGAAACGGGTATCGAGCCCCCAGAGATACACCAGACCGACGCGCTTATCGGCCCAGGTTTCGGCAAGCTCGGCCAAAACTTGGGCGAAGCTTTCCTTACCCGGAACCTTCACCGCGCCCGCTGGGATCAGGGCGGCTTTGTCGATCAGCTTGACCGGGTGATTGCGCGTTTCAAAGGTTTTCGCCAGCGCGGCACCAACGCCCGCGTCGTCGGCGAGAATCAGCCACGCATTCGGGGCCGGAACCTTGCCTTTCGCGGCCACGGGGAGCTTGTCCCAGCGCACCTGATACAGCCAATCCACGCCGGTTTCGGCGGCTTTCGGCTGGAAGGCTTTCACCGCCAGCGGTTTCAGCGCCAAACCCTCGAAGCGGGCGACGCGCGCGCCGCTCATATCATAGAGATCGATATCAACGACCAAGCTTGCAGTGGCCGGATCGGCGCTCACGTCCTGGAGGCGTTTGCGCAGATGCACCCACACGTCGCGTGTGTCGGCTTTGGCGATGCTGAACCGCTCAATCCCGGTCGGCAGGTGCATACCCTCGGCGGGCAGCGTTACCGCAGTGAAATCGCCGAAAGCATCGATCACGGCGGGATAGGTATGGAGCGCTGCGTCCAGCAGGGCCGGATGCAGCGGATAGCCATCCGCCGCAACGCTATCGGGCAGGCGGACATGGGCGAGCACCTCGCCCAAACCCTGCCAGAGCGACTGAATTCCCCGGAAAGCGGGGCCGTAATCGAGGCCGAGGGTGGCAAGACCGGCGTAATAGCGGTCCACCGGCAGCACTTTGGTGCGGCTAATGATCGCTTCCGGCACGAAGGTCGGGCCTTGCACGCTCTCGGCTGAAGGGCGCAGGGCGGCGGTGATATGGGTTTGCCAGCGGGTGCCGTCGGCGTCTTCGGCACTCGCAAGCTGGGCGTCGAAACTGCCCATCTCGCCGGGCTTCACCACCAGATGCGTGATCCGCGCCTCGCTCTCGCCCAGGAACAGCGGCGCGCGGTAGGAGAAATTCGCCACGGTCAGCGGCGTTGCGCCCGCGAGCTTTCCGGCGGCTTGCAGCAGGCCGATCAGGCCCGCCGTGGTGGGAAGAACCACATGGCCATAGACCTTATGGTCCTTGATCCACGGCAGCCCGGCCTGACTATAGACGCTCTCGAACTGTGCTTCCGGCAGGGAGGAGCGTAGCCGCGCGCCGACAAGCCCTTGGGCCGCGGCGGGGGCTTGCGCCTTTTGCGTCAAGGTCACCGCGCCGTCGCGCTCGTTCCACAGGCGCTCGCCCTGGAACGGATAGGTCGGCAGCGGCCTGCGGCGGCGCGTCCAGGGGGCGTCGAAGGCTTTCCAGTCGATCGTCTCGCCGCGCCGGAACAAGGCCCCGACGGCTTCGAGCAGGTCGCGGCCTTCGATCCCGTCCTTGGTGAGCGTCGGCAGGAAGGCGAAGCTTTCATTGGCGACGCTCGATTGCGCCAGCGCCAGCATGCTCTTGCCCGGCCCGATTTCGACGAAATCGGTCACGCCTTCGTCGGCCAGTCGCTTCACCGCATCGGCGAAGCGCACTGCGTCCATCGCGTGGGAAACCCAATAGTCGGCATCGGGCGCGTCGGCTTTCACCGTGCCGGTGAGGGTCGAGATCCAGAGAAACTCGGGCTTGGCGGCTTTGGTTTCGGCAATCGCCGTGCGGAAGTCGGTCATCGCGCCGTCCATCAGCACCGAATGGAACGCGTGCGAGACGGTCAGGGGCCGGGCCGTAATCTCTTGCGGCTCGAAATAGGCGATGACGGCGTCGACCGAGGTTTTCAAGCCCGAGATAACCGTACTCGCCGGGCCGTTGACGGCGGCGACGCCGATCTGCGGCAGGTTCAATTCGGCCAACGCCGCGCGCACGCGGGCTTCGTCGGTAAAGACGGCGGCCATTGCGCCGCCCTCGGGCAGCGCCTGCATGAGTTTGCCGCGCGTGGCGATCAGTTTGGCGGCAACTTCCAGCGGATAGACACCCGCGACGACCGATAGCGCGAACTCGCCAACGCTATGCCCGGCGGCGGCGGCCGGGCGGAGTCCCCAACTTGCCAGCAACGTCGCCAGCGAGACTTGCAGCGCGAAGGTGCCCGGTTGTGTGTAAGCGGTCTGATTAATCAGACCCGCGTCCGGCCCCGTGGGATCGGCGAAGACCACCTCGGCGAGCGGGCGGTCGATCAGGCCGATCATCGCAGCGGCGCAGCGGTCGAAGGTTTCTTTGAACAGCGGCTGGCTCTCGTACAGCGCCTTGCCCATCCCCGCGAACTGTGCGCCCTGGCCGGTGAAGAGGAAGCCGAGTTTGCGCTTCGCCCCCAAACGCCGATCCGTCGCGGTCGAAACCTGGGCGGTGCGCAGCTTTTCGATGGTCTCGTCAAGCGAGCTTGCCACGAGTGAAAAGCGGTGGCTGAAAGCGACGCGGCCTTGCGCCAGGGAAAAAGCCACATCGGCGAGCGCAAGGCCCGGCGCTTCTTCCAAAGCTTCCGCCTGCCGCACCAGCGCGTCTTTCAGCGCCGCTTCGGACTTGGCGGAGAGCACCAGCAGATGGGCGGGCCGCTCGGCATTCGTCTGAACCACCGGCGCGGGCGCGGGGGCCTCTTCCAGAATAACGACGCCATTGGTGCCGCCGATGCCGAGCGAATTCACCAAAGCGCGGCGCGGCGCATCGGTTTTCGGCCAAGCGCGCAGCTCTTGGTTCACGAAGAACGGGCTGGTGGTGAAATCAATCTTGGGGTTGAGGGTGCGGATATTGATCGTCGGCGGAATCTGCTGCTCGTGCAGCGCTAGCGCCGTTTTTATCAGCGAGATAATACCGGCGGCCTGTTCCGGGTGGCCGATGTTCGGCTTCACCGAGCCGACCGGGCAGGCGCCGATAGCGACGGGCGACCCCTTGAAGGCTTCCGTCAGCGCGGCGATTTCGATGGGGTCGCCGATGGCGGTGCCGGTCCCGTGACATTCGGCATAACCGATAGTTTCCGGCGCGACGTGCGCCGCTTGAAGCGCCTTTATCATCGCCTCGGCTTGGCCCGGAATCGACGAGCCGGAGTAGCTGGGCTTCGTGCCGCCGTCGTTATTGATCGCGGTGGCTTTGATGACGGCATAGATGGTGTCACCATCCTGAACGGCCTGATTGACCTCCTTCAGCAGCACCATGCCGACCGCCGAGCCGAAGACCGTGCCGCGCGCTTCCGCATCAAACGTGCGCACGTGCCCATCGGGCGAATAGAGCCCGCCGCGGACCGATTTATAACCCGAGATTTCCGGCACGCGGATCGTGGCCCCGCCCGCGAGCGCCAGGGTGCATTCGCCCAATTGAATGCTTTGGCACGCGAGATGGACGGCGATCAGCGAGGTTGAGCAGGCGGTTTGAACGTTCAGGCTCGGGCCGGTCAGATCGAATTTATACGAGAGGCGCGTGCTGGCGAAATCCTTGTCGTTACCGATATGGGCGAGGTTTGCCGTGCGCCCGCGCGACTCCGGGTGATCGTAGAGTTCGTTCACCATATAGGAGCTAACGATGCCGCCGGTGCCGACGATGACGCCGACGGGGCCTAAATGGCGGCCCGGCGTATAGCCTGCGTCTTCAAAGGCTTCCCAGCCCACTTCCAAAAGAAAGCGATGCTGCGGGTCCATTAACCGGGTTTCGCGCGGCGAGTATTCAAAGAAAGCCGCATCGAACTTATCGATACCGGGAATGCGGAAGGCAGTTTTAACGTAATCGGGTTCGGCGATTTCGGCGGGGCTGATGCCCGCCGCAATCAGTTCTTCGTCGGAGAAGACCGTGAGCGATTCGACGCCGTTGCAGAGGTTGCGCCAGAACTCGCGCGTATTGCTCGCCCCCGGCACGCGGCAGGACATGCCGATGATGGCAATGCCGCTGAGGGCGTCGGACGGCTTCGAACGGGCGGCGGTTTTTGCAGGGATTGGCTTCTTGCTCATGGTCTTCTCGCTCCTACCTCTACCAGTCTTTCCGGGACGATGCGGCGGCGGGCCACGACCAAAGGCCGGGCAGCGGCGCGAGTTTGTTCTTCAGCACGGCGCTTTCCAACTTCCGGCTCGCCCCCTGGGTGATGCCATTGGCCGCGAGCGCGATTTCGTAGCCGCGATAGAGCGCGTTGAGCCAAAGCTCCACCGGCCAAGCGATCATCTTAGCAGCGGTTTCGGTCAGATCGTCGCCGAGCGCGGGGGTCGCTACGGGCGGGAGGCTCTTCGTTAAGGTCTCAAACAAGGCCACCGGGGTCGGGGCAACGGGAAGCACCGTGAGCGCCGAAGCAGTGGACGATTTCCCCCGATAGCGTCGGGCGGGGCGTTCCCGCTTTTCGGTCGCGGACGGCGGAATACTCATAATTTTGGTCGTCATCGAGCAGGACCCTCATGCGCGTATCAAGAGAGCGCGACAATATTTTGCGATTTTTCGGAAGGATGTGACTCTCCGACACCGTGAAGAATGTCATAGTTTATGCCGCAGCGCACCAAAAATAAGATTACAGTATAACTAATCCGTTAACGAATCAGACCTGCAAAGACGCTGCGATCAGCTCCGTTAGGCCATTCCGGTTGTGTTCGAGATAAAAGTGATTTCCTGGGAATAAATTTAT
>NZ_LAJY01000121.1 GCF_000963705.1 Elstera litoralis
GTCACGATGAGGGAGACGCCCATGGCATCTATGGAACGGGTTAAGTCGTTGCAGGCCAAGCATGCGCAACTGGATTCCCAACTGGATCGGGAGCGCAACCGCCCCGAACCGGACGTCGTGACAGTTCAGCACCTTAAACGCGAAAAGTTACGGATTAAGGACGAAATTGCGCGGATGGCGTAATAGTCGCACGTTAACGCTCCCTGGAGAGCCCGTCGCACCCGCCGATCAGAACGATCGGCGGGTTTTTAATTGGGAGGAAGATGAGCGGATCGGCACCGAAATCGAGCAGCACAGCATCGCGAGTTCCCCCGAAAGCGCTTATTTATGAGCCGACGAAAAGAACTTCCCCTAATGAAAGGTTCCTATAAATGCTCGTCGTGCATCATCTCGGAATCTCGCAATCCGACCGAATCGTCTGGTTGTGTGAGGAGCTTGAGATTCCTTATGTGCTGAAGCGATATGATCGCGATCCGAAGACGCGGCTTGCCCCCGCCGAGTATCGAGCGCTAACGCCGTTCGGGACGGCGCCTGTCATCAGCGATGGCGCTCTCGTTCTGGGTGAATCGGCGGCAATCATCGAGTATATCGCCCAGGCCTACGGCGAGGGGCGCTTCATCGTCCGGCACGGAGCGCTCAATTACCCTGATTTCCTCTACTGGTTTCATTTCGCCAACGGCTCGTTCATGCCCGCGGCGCTGATCGATTCGATGGCGCGTCGCATCGGTGGGGAAAATGGGGTGATGACGGCGCTTCAGGCCCGCCTCGACCGCGCGTATGACCAGATCGAGGCGCGGCTCGCGACGGTGCCGTTTTTGGCGGGCGATGCCTTCACCGCCGCCGACATTATGACGCTTTTTCCGTTGACCACGATGCGGGTGTTCACGCCGCGCGACATCGGCCCCTATCCCTATATTCGCGCTTATCTTCAGCGCATCGCCGCGCGTCCGGCGTTTCAGCGCGCTATGCAAAAGGCCGATCCGGACTTTAATTTACCGCTGACCTAATGCTCCAAACTCACGGTGGGGTCTATGCGCGCTAAGCTGGACGACACAGGCAAAGCCCTTCTCGCCCGCCCTGGGGTAGGGCTCACCGCAGGGGTGGTTCAGCGCAGCGATTTGCGTTTCAGCCGGATCGTCATCGACCGCCCGGCCCTGATCGTCCTGCGCCACGGGACGAAAACGCTCCAGTCGGCCCGAGGGCAATGGTCGCTCCGAAGCGGGGAGGCCATTGCGCTTGCGGGCGGGCAGAGTTTTGATGTGACCAATCGCGTGTCCGAGCTGGGCCTCTACGAGGCGCGATGGCTCGTCTGGGATCCGTCGATTCTCGATCACTTTGAGCCGATGGCGACGGATGGGACTCCCTTAACCGGGGCGGCGCTGCTGGGAAAGCTTGATGGGCAGTTTACCACGGCGTTCGACCGCGCGCTCGCCGCGATCGGGGATGTTAAGCATATTCCAAGCGATATCGCCGTGCATCGGCTTACCGAGGTTCTCCTCTGGCTAGCCCAGCGCGGGATTCGTTTTGCGGCGACAGAAACGCCAAGCTTGGTGGTAAGGGTGCGTCGGCTGTGCGAGTCCGCGCTGGCGGAGCCTGGACGGCGGGGCGTATCGCGGCCCGCCTCGCGCTGAGTGAGGCGACCTTGCGCAGGCACCTGGCCGCCGAAGGAACAAGTTTTGGCGCGCTCCTGACCGATGTTCGGATGTCCTCCGCTCTGCTTCTGCTGCAATCGACGGACTATGCGGTCAACCGCATTGCGCGGGAGGTCGGGTATGAGTCGGCTTCGCGCTTTGCGGTTCGGTTTCGCGCGCGATTCGGGTTTCCGCCCACCGCAATTCGGGGGCACGCCCGCCCTCGCGCCGACGACGACGGGCATGCCGAGCGCTAAAGCGCCTTGCTTGATCGCGCAGTAGGAACTTCTGCACTTTGCCGGTGGAGGTTTTCGGCAAGCTGCCAAAAACGATGGTTTTTGGAACCTTAAAGCTCGCCAGATGCGCCCGGCAGTGGGCGATAATCTCGGCTTCGGTGGCTTGGCCGCCGTCTTTTAGGGTGATGAAGGCGCAGGGGGTTTCGCCCCATTTTTCATCGGGCCGGGCGACGACGGCGGCTTCCAGCACCGCCGGATGCGCGTAGAGCACGCCTTCAACCTCGATGGTCGAGATATTCTCGCCGCCCGAAATGATGATGTCCTTGGAACGATCCTTCAGCGCGATATAGCCGTCTGCGTCCAACACTGCCAGATCGCCAGTGTGGAACCAGCCGCCGGAAAAGGCTTTTTCGGTGGCGGCGGGGTTCTTCAGGTAGCCGAGCATAGTGATATTGCCGCGAATGAACACTTCGCCCAGGGTTTTGCCGTCGGCGGGCACGGGTTCCAGCGTGTCGGGATCGGCGACCATCAACCCGGCCTGGAGCTGATACCGCACGCCTTGGCGGGCTTTGAGGCGGGCGCGCTCTTCGACGGGCAGATCGTCCCATTCCCGCTTCCAAGCACAATAGACGACCGGGCCATAAACTTCGGTCAGCCCATAAACATGGGTGATCGAAAACCCTTGGGCTTCCATTGCCTGAATTACCGCGGCAGGCGGCGGGGCGGCCGCCGTCATCAACTCGACCTTATGGGGCAGCGCGCGGCGCTCCTCGGGCTTCGCATGGAGCAGCATATTCATGACGATGGGCGCGCCGCAGAGGTGCGTCACGCCATAGTCGGCGATGGCCTGATACATGGCGGTCGCCTCCACCCGGCGCAAGCAGACGTGCGTGCCCGCCTGCAAGGTGATCGTCCACGGAAAGCACCAGCCGTTGCAATGGAACATTGGCAGGGTCCAGAGATAGGCCGGGTGCCGGGGCATCGACCAGACGACGGCATTATTCACCGCGTTCAAATAAGCGCCGCGATGGTGGTAAACGACGCCCTTCGGGTCGCCCGTGGTGCCGGAGGTATAGTTGAGCGCCATCGGCGACCATTCGTCTTCGATCGCGGGTACGGCGAAGGTAGGATCGCCGCCCGCGACCCAAGCGTCGAACTCGGTGTCGCTGAGGCGCGGGCCGGGAGCGTGGGCGAGCGGGTCGCGCACGTCGATTACCGCCGGCGGCGTTTCCAACTGGGCGAGCGCGGCGGCACCGAGGGCGCTAAAATCGCTATCGACGATCAGCAGTTTCGCGTCGCCGTGGCGCAGTTGGAAGGCAATCGTCGCCGCATCCAGGCGCGTATTGAGCGTGTTCAGCACCGCGCCCAGCATCGGTACGGCGTAATGCAGCAGCACCATCGGCGGTGTATTCGGCAGAATCGCCGAGACGGTATCGCCCGCCTTAATCCCGCGCGCCGCCAATTGTGCGGCCAATTGTCGGACCAATGCGCGCATCTCCGCATAAGTCCAGCGCTGCTGTCCGTGAATAATCGCGGTGACATTCGGGTAAGTCGCCGCCGTCCAATCCAGAAAATCCACCGGCGTTAGCGCCGCCCCATTGGCCGCGCTGCGCATCAAACCGTTAGGCGTCATTCTTCCTCTCCCCCTTTTTTTACCCCCTGCTGCGAAGTGTCGCGCGGCATCCCCTCCGCTTGTGACCCAAAGGGGGCTATGATTAATGCAGATCGAACCATAATGCGGTGCAGGAAGACAGAAAATTATCTAGTCGGGCACCAAAGGTCGCAAGGGGAGGACATCATGGGCTATCAGGACAATTACAACCGCGCGTGGGCGGACCCGGAAGGTTTCTGGGGGGAAGCGGCCCAGGCCGCCGATTGGTTCAGCCCGTGGACGAGTGTGCTGGATCGGGAGGCAAGCCCCGGCGGGCGCTGGTTTACCGGGGCCACGACCAATGTGTGCCACAATGCGCTTGACCGGCACGTCGCCGCCGGGCGCGGCGACCAGGTGGCGCTGATTTATGATTCGGCGATGACCGGCACCGTGGAAACCTTCACCTATGCCGCGCTGACCGAGCAGGTGGCGAAGCTGGCCGGGGCGCTGGCGGCGCTCGGCGTTGGTCAGGGCGACCGGGTGCTGGTCTATATGCCGATGATCCCGGAAGCGGCGATGGCGATGCTCGCCTGCGCGCGGCTGGGGGCGGTGCATTCGGTTGTCTTCGGCGGGTTCGCCGCGACCGAACTGAAAACCCGCATCGAAGACGCCCAGCCTAAGGTGATCCTCTCCGCCTCCTGCGGGCTGGAGCCGGGGCGGGTCATCGCCTATAAGCCGCTGCTCGATGCCGCCTTGGCCATGTCCGTGCATAAACCGGCGCGCTGCGTGATTGTGCAACGCCCGCAGCTCGAAGCGGCGCTCGATCCGGCGCGGGATGATGATTGGGCGACGGCGGTGGCGACTGCCGCGCCAGTTCCGTGCGTTCCGGTCGAAGCGACCGACCCGCTCTATATTCTCTACACCTCCGGCACGACGGGCGTTCCCAAGGGCGTGGTGCGCGATTCGGGCGGCTATATGGTGGCGCTGCTGTGGAGCCTGAAGAACCTCTACGGCCTTGCGCCGGGCGAGGTGATGTTCACCGCGTCGGACGTCGGTTGGGTCGTCGGCCATTCCTATATCGTCTACGGCCCGCTCCTCTACGGAGCGACCACCGTTCTTTACGAAGGCAAGCCCGTCGGCACACCCGATGCGGGAGCCTTCTGGCGCATCATTCAGCAGCATAGTGTAAAAATTCTCTTCACCGCGCCGACCGCCTTCCGGGCGATCAAGCGCGACGATCCAACCGGGGCCTTGATGGCGGATTACGATCTATCCGGCTTCCGCGCGCTGTTTCTGGCGGGTGAACGGTGCGATCCCGATACGCTGCATTGGGCACAGGACCGGGTGAAGGTGCCCGTGGTCGATCATTGGTGGCAGACCGAAACCGGCTGGCCGGTGGCGGCGAATTGCTTAGGCCTGGAAGCGCTGCCGATCAAATCCGGCTCCCCGACAAAAGCCGTTCCCGGTTGGAAGGTGGAGGTGCTGAGTGCCGAAGGTCAGCCGATGGCGGCGGGCGAGATCGGCGTCTTGGCGATCAAACTGCCTTTGCCCCCCGGCGCGCTGCCAACCCTATGGGAGAATGACGCGGGCTTCCGCAAATCCTACCTGGTCGATTATCCCGGCTATTATAAGACTGGCGACGCGGGCTTTATTGACGAAGATGGCTATATCTTCGTCATGAGCCGCATCGACGATATCATCAATGTCGCAGGCCATCGGCTCTCGACCGGCGGGATGGAAGAGGTTCTGGCGGGACATCCCGACGTTGCCGAATGCGCGGTGATCGGCGTGGCCGACGATCTCAAGGGGCAAGTGCCGCTCGGGCTGCTCGTGTTGAAATCCGGCGTAACGCGCCCGGCTTCCGAGATCGAAAAAGAAGCGGTGGCGCTGGTCCGCGATAAGATCGGCCCGGTGGCGGCGTTCAAGACGGCGCTGGTCGTCTCCCGCCTACCCAAAACCCGCTCGGGCAAAATTCTGCGCGGCACGATGCAAAAAATCGCCGACAGCCAAGATTATAAAGTCCCGGCGACGATTGACGATCCCACCAGTCTGGAGGATATCACCGAGCGGCTTCGGTTGGCGGGGTACGCCGTGCCGGGAGAAACCGGGTAACGGGAAGGGTGGCGATGCAGCTCAAGGATCACGTAGCGCTGGTAACGGGCGCGGCCTCCGGGATCGGCTATGCCATCGCGGCGGCCTTCATTGCCGAAGGCGCAAAGGTGCTGCTGGCCGACGTTGAAACCACCAAGGGGGAAGCCGCTGCCGCCGAACTGGGCGCGGCGGCGGCCTTCATTCGCTGCGACGTGGGCGATAAAGCCTCCGTTACGGCGGCGGTGGCCGAGGCGGCCGCGCGCTTCGGGCGGCTCGACTGCCTCGTGAACAACGCCGGGATTATCCACGCGGCGGATTTCCTCGATTTGGAGGAAGCGGATTTTGACCGGGTGCTGCGGGTGAACCTGAAGGGCGCTTTCCTAGGCTCGCAAGCGGCGGCCCGGCAGATGGTGGCCCAGAATGCCGCCGATGCCGCCGCAGGCCTACCCGTGCGGGGCGGGACGATCATCAACCTCAGTTCGGTGAATGGCATTATGGCCATCCCGAACCAGACGCCCTACAATGTCTCGAAGGGCGGGGTCGACCAGCTTACGCGCAATACGGCGCTTGCCCTCGCCCCCCATAAGATCCGCGTCAACGGCATTGGGCCGGGCAGCATCCTCACCGATCTTTTGAAGGTCGTGATGGATAGCGATTCCGCGCGCGACCGCATCCTGTCGCGCACCCCGCTGGGCCGCTGCGGCGAGGTGACGGAAATCGCCAGTATCGCCGTCTTCCTCGCGGGGCAAGCGTCGAGCTATGTCACCGGCCAGACGATTTATGCCGATGGCGGACGAATGGCGCTGAACTACACCGTGCCTGTTCAGGGATAGTTGGCGCGAATCGCCCTCCACGCCCTTTTCAAGCTAAAAATTTTGCCGAGCTCGATATTATACTGACTGGGCTTCCGCTAAGCTTCCGCTATAACGAGACCTTGAAGCAGAAAGCTTGAGGCTGTGCATGTCTGACGATCCGGTCGATCCCCATAAGGTAAAAGTTTATGAGATTTTTCGGGATCAGATTTTTGGCGAAGATTTACTGATTAATCGTCGGGCATACGCAACGATTATATCGCAAATTTTATTTATTGCTTTATGGATGTATGCAGGCGCGCATCCCGACCTCTACCCAGACGGCAATATCCGGCTGTTTATCGCCATCGCGCAGGCGATTGCCGCGACGCTTGGGTTCATCGCCATCGTCTCCGGCTTTCTGGAAGTGCGCCAAAGTAAGCGGCGCTATAAGAAGAATTATGTCGCGGGGCAGGAAACCGCCTATGTTCCGCTCATCGTCAGGCCGTCGCGTATTCATACGCTCTCCCATATAACGGCGGTGGCGACGCCGATTGTGTTTTTGCTGCTGAGCCTCTTCTTCGTTTATCGAAGCCTGTAG
>NZ_LAJY01000122.1 GCF_000963705.1 Elstera litoralis
CCCTTTACCATCCGGAATGCCGATGGTGACATTCTGCATCATGCCCTGGTCCTCATGGTCGAGAATATGGCAGTGCAGGACAAATTCACCGATGTAGCGCTGATAGCGGGTACGGACGACGATCCGGTAGTAATCCTTCGGCGGATTGGTCAATTGGCCGGGATTGAGGTTGGTTTTGACGAAGATCGTATCCTTCCAGACCCCGCTAAGACCGGCGAACTGATTGTCGCCATCCGCCTCGGCCACGCCCGGTAGGCTGACATCCTTGCCGCTCGGATCATAAATGCCGACGATCTGGAACGGGTTCACATGGATGTGGAACGGGTGGCTGACACTGTAGGAGCGCAACTCCCACTGTTGGGTCGTGCCGAGGACGAGGTTCCGGTCGGAGCGATTGGGATCGTAGGGCGCGGCCCCTTTCGGCACCAGATAATCGGCGTAGGGGATGACATCGAAGCTATTGCCCACCGCGAATTGCGTGACATTTGCATCGCCGGTGCCGATGAAGAACACCAGTTCTTCGAGTTTTTGGCCGGAAGCCTTCACCTCTTCTTCGGTTACGGTCGGATGGGGCACGAAGCGCGTGAGTTTCGGCGTCGGTTTACCGTTTTCGGTCTTATTCAGGTCGGCGACGACCTCATCCACCACATCGGCGGGCATATGCGCCTTAGCCGAGGCGGTAAGGGCATCCACGAGCGTCTTGGTGATATCGGCGGGGGCGATCTTCTTGCTGCCGCCGACCGAGATGAAACCGAGGAAATTCACCGGCTCGTTCTGATTGGACACGCTGCCTGCCTTCGGCGTGGCGGGTTCCATCAGGCAGTAGACGCCGCTTTCCGGGAAGACGGTCAGCAGATCGAAGCGATAACCCGGTTGCAGCGTTACCTTGGTGCTGGTGAAAGTATCGCCCATCGTGAGCCCGTCGGCAGCGGCGACCTGATAGGGCACGTCATAGCCGGAGCAAATCTGCTTCAGAAAATTCGGCAGATTGGCTTTGGTCGGTTGCGTCGGCGCACCATTGGCCGCGTTGAAATTCGCCCGCACGATTTGCAGATTGATCGTGTCGCGCACCCCGGCGTGGATCGTGCGCCAGCGTTCGACCTGCCCGGCTTCGATGCCTTCGAAGGTGGGCAGTACGGTGCCGTTGATGCTGGTCCAGCGATCGGAATCCTGCCAGGTGCCGGGGCCGAACTGATTGTAGCTTTCGATAACGCCCGTTTCGCCGGGCTTGCAGCTCCAGTCGATCGTACCGTCTGAATTATACTTCAGCTTCCCGTTCGTTCCGGTGCAGGCATATTGGATCTGCTGGAACACCAGAGTGCGATCGGGAAACGGCTTCGCATCGGCCCCGGCGGATACCAGCAGCGTGTCGAGATCGCCATTGGTTGCGCCAACAGCGCCCGCTTTACCCTGGGGTTTGCGGTCGCCCTTGAGGATCAGCGCGCCCGCCATGCCGCTCGACACCTGAAGCGCGGTGGAGCCGTGGCGGTGCGGGTGATACCAGAAGGTTCCGGCGGGGTGATCGGCGGGAATATTATATTCGTACTGGAATTTCACGCCGGGGTTCAGCGACAGCAGCACATTATCGCTATTGCCGGTCGGGCTCACCCATAAGCCGTGCGAATGCAGATTGGTGCCGTTGAAACAATGGGGGCTATCGGGCGTGCCGCTGGCGTTCAGGCAGCTCGGATCGTCGGGCAGTTGATTGTCCAGCGAGACGCGCACGGTATCGCCCGGCGCGGCTTCGATCAGCGGGCCGACGAAGGGCGTCTTGCCATCGGTATCGCCAGTATAGCTGCGCAGGCGAACCTTCTGATAGGTATCGGTCGTCGGATCGTAAATATCACCCTCGGTGTATTTGATCGTCAGATCGTAGGCGCGTTCCGTCCCCGCGTGCGGTTTGCCGACGGGAAGCGCGTAATTCATCTTCGGGGCGGGGAGCGGCGTCTGTTTCAACACGGGCGGGTTGAAAAAGCTGCGCGGCGCCAGTTGCTGCGCCTGCGCCTGCGCGTTGTTCGCCCCCAATGCGGCCAAGGCCACGCTCGCCAGAATTGCCGAAACCCGCCAACCGGGGCTTCGGATGATCGAATTTCGCCGCATGTGTCACCCTTTCAACATATTAATATACTTGTAATGAGCGATATTTTTTGACCTTCGCTTCGTATTTAAATACATATTAAAGAGAATTATGCAATTTTTAAATTTAAATCGTCATATTTGATCGTGTTTTGGGGATTTACATTTTTCTCAAATATAAATTCAGAATAATTATAGTAATTATAAGTACAAATGAATGAGTATGGGTTTTCTGTGGAGGGTAAGAAAGGTGAGCTTCATGATTATGCGTCCGTCAAACATGCAGGTTATTCTGCTCCTGGTTGCGGCGATCGGCTGGGCTGCCCTATGGCATCTTAGTCAGCATCTTACGCTTCCCGCCCAATGCGGAATTAACCTCGGGCATTGGTTGGATTGGGGCTGGGACGGCCTAGCGCTCCTCCTGCTGCTGAACCCGCCCGAAACCATGCTGTTGGGCTGGGCGGTTATGGTGGCGGCGATGATGGCCCCGTTACTGGCCGGGCCGCTCGGGGCCGGGCGGGTGAGCGATGGTCTGGCGTTTCTCGCCGTCTATTTCGGCCTCTGGCTGCTGGCCGGGGTGGCGCTGATGACGCTTGCCATTGCAGTATCGCTGTTGCCGGGCGCGCCGCTCGCCTATGGATTGCTCATCGCCGGACTGTGGCAGATCACAGCCCTGAAGTTGCGCAGTCTAGCGCGCTGCCATACTTGTGGCGGCGGTGGGGCGGTAGGATTCACCCTAGCGTGTATCGGCGCTTGCTGGACCTGGATGCTATTGCCGCTTCTGGTTCAGGAGAGTCTGCATTTCATCACTATGATTGTCGCGGCGGTGCTGATGGCCGTCGAACGCTTCCTGGTTATGCCAAGCCGGCGGCGCTGAGTTTTTTAAAAATTACCGAACGGCCAGAGTGTTTTATTGAAATCTTCCGCCCGTCCTAAGGTGCTGCCTCGGGCGAGGTGAGATCAGTATTCCAGAATATTGGGCAGCAGGCCCATTGGCGGCTTTCGCGTTCCCCCGGATCATGCCGGGCTTTTTCCGACCTCACCCGTGCAGACAGGAGTGCGTTTAGACGGGGGT
>NZ_LAJY01000123.1 GCF_000963705.1 Elstera litoralis
TTCTTTTATCTCAATATCGATGACGGCTCTGTGAAACTCCGCGAGTTTCCAGGGCATGAAACTTGGGTCGAAGCCTGCAAGACCACAATTGATACACTTGGGCTCAACAATAAGCATTTGAGGAGAAGACGCAGCCAATTGATACAGAGCTACCGTATAAGCGGTGATAAAGATGAGCTCAAATTTCGAGCGCCCTTCCTTTATTATGCGCTGAAATATCAGGGCGTTATCCTGGAAGAAGCTTTATGAAATTCTCCCGCCTCCTGCTCCTCGGCCTTCTCCTTATCGCCGCGCTCTGGATGGGCGAGCGGTTTGTGCGGTCGGTTTGGGTGGTGGTGGATCGGCCTCGGCCCGTCGATGCGCGCGGCTCGCTCACCGAGCATGAGCAACATACGGTGGCGCTGTTCGAGAATGCCGCGCCCTCGGTTGCCTATATTTTTACCGGCGATCCGAATGGCGATGGCGGCGCGGGCTCGGGCTTCGTCTGGGATCTCGCCGGGCATGTGGTGACGAATTATCACGTGGTCGAAGGCGCGCAGAGCGTGCGCGTGCGCCTGGACCGGGGCGAGGCCCATGAGGCGCGCGTGATCGGCGTGTCGCCCGATCATGATCTTGCCGTGGTCAAACTGGTCGATAGCCGCGTGCCGCTGCGCCCGATCCCCTTGGGCAGTTCCGCCGATTTGAAGGTGGGGCAGAGCGTTTATGCTATCGGCAATCCGTTCGGCCTGTCGCGAACCCTCACCTCCGGGATCATTTCGGCGCTGGACCGGCGCTTGCCGACCGCGCCGGGCCGCGAAGTGATCGGCGCGATTCAGACCGATGCCGCCATCAACCCCGGCAATTCCGGCGGCCCCTTGCTCGATAGCGCCGGGCGGCTGATTGGCGTGACGACCGCCATTCTCTCGGCCTCCGGCTCCTCAGCGGGGGTTGGGTTCGCCGTACCGGTCGATACCGTCAACCGCATCGTTCCCATCCTGATCCGCGATAAGCGCATTCCCCGCCCCGGTATCGGCATTCTCGCGGCCCCCGACGAGCTTGCCGCGCGCTTCGGCGTTTCCGGCCTGATCGTCGCCTCGGTCATTCCGGGCAGCCCCGCCGCGCGCCTCGGCCTGAAAGGCATCGATCGCAGCGGTGGGCGCTTAGGCGATGTGATTACCCACGTCGCGGGCCAGCCCGTCGCCGGAATCGCCAATCTCGCCGCCCTGCTCGACCAAATCGGCATCGGTAAACCCGTCGATATTACCGTTCAGCGCGATGGGCGGGTGCGCAACGAGCGGCTGGTTATCGCCGATATTGCCGTAGCGGAGTAACGCCGCGCTCCTTAACCCTAAGGCTTCAGCGGTGGGGCTTTGTCCAGCAGCGCCGCCAGCCCTTCGAACGCGCCTTCGGCAGCAAAAATCGCGGCCTCGCCCCAGTTTTTATCGAGGCTGCCCGCCGGGATCTGATTTTCCTGCTCCACCGTGCCCAGCTCGCTGCCATCAGGCAGCAGCATCACCCAGCGCAGGCGGATGAGCTGCACGCCGTTGACCGGCTTCCCCAAGCTCACCGTGCCACTGACGACGAGGGCTTCCGGGGTTTCATGTTCGACGATTGGCACGCCGTTTTCGCGCAGGATGAATTCCAGCGCGCGTTTTAGGGCGATCTTGCCGTCGCCCGGCGCGCCATCGATCCCCCAGACCGAAACACCGCGCACGCCTTGCGCCTCGGCGACGGTCGGGTTCAGCATCGGTAGCAGCGCGGTGGTGACGCCGCGCGCGATGCGGTCGAGCTGCGGCAGCGTCGGGTTCTGGGCTTGGCCGCGCGGAATCGCATCACGGCGGCTCATCATGCGCACATCGCCCCCATCGGGCGGCACCAGGAACCAGGCGATTTGCACCTCCTCTTCCTGGGGCGACAGCGGCGTCAGGCTCGCTTCGCCGCGCAGCAGAAACGCGCCGCGATGACCTATATCGACCGCCGCCGGAATATCCTCATCGCGCAAACGCTGAGCAATCGCCGCGCGCAACGGGCCGGACATCGCTGAAGGCAGGCCGGTGATTTCGAGAATGGACACGCCGTGCGTATCCTTCGGCAGCATCGCCCCCGCCACCCCCTTTTCCGTCGCCGAGGGCTGAAACGGTTGCGGCAAAGGCTGGCATGCGGCCAGCAGCGCCAGCGCGCCGAAGGTTAGAAAGCGATGCATGCGGCAATCGAGAGCAGCAGGGCGATAGCGAAGAATTGGAAGAGATAGGGCATGGCGGCAGGGCTTACGGGGCCAAGGCAATCGCCGAGATCAAGCGACCATAATCGGCGGGCGCGCCGCCATTGGCCAGCGTCTCGCGCCGATAGCTAAAAAAGCGGTCGGCATCGGCCAGCGTATCTTCGCCTAAGAGTTCCGCCGCGCCGAGGCGGAGCTTTTCGAGCCGATGCAGCAGGTAGCCGCCGAGATCGAACATCGCGTGCCCCTCGCGGGTGCCGGGTTCGAAGAAATCCATATTATCGGGATCGGCATCCATGAAGGTGGCGACGAATTCGTCGGACACTTCGTAGGACTCGGGGCCAATGCAGGGGCCGATGACGGCATGAATGCGCGCCCGCTTCGCCCCCTGCGTCACCATCGCCTCGACCGTCGCCTGGGCCACACCGCCCAGCGCCCCGCGCCATCCGGCATGGCAGGCACCGATCACCCCGGCCTCGCTATCGGCGAAGAGAATCGGCGCGCAATCGGCAGAGAGAACACCGAGCACCAGCCCTCGCTGTTTCGTCACCAGCCCATCGACCTGCGGGGCCGCGCCGTGCGCCCAAGGCGCGGTGACAATCTCCACCGCCTTGCTATGAACCTGATGGCCGGTGACAAGCTGCGTCCCGCTCGCAGCGCCTAAGAATTTCGCCACCCGGTCCCGGTTTTCCGCCACCGCTGCGGGATCGTCCTGAGAGCCGAACCCGGCATTCAGGCTGGCATAAATACCCTGCGACACGCCGCCCGCGCGGGTGAAAAACCCGTGGCGCACGCCGGGAAGATCGAGAAACTCGGACGTTAGCGGATCAAGGCGCATGGCTAGGTCTTCCGGGGGCTTTAGGCGGGCATACCGTCGAAGGCGAGCGGCGTCGCCATTTCGCTGGTCGCGGCCCAACCGAGCTTTTCATAGAGTTTGCGGCCATTCGCGGTGGCGTGCAGCGTGGCGTAAGAAAGGCCCCGGCGCGCGAGTTCTGCCTGACTTTCCACCATCAAGCTTCGCGCAACCCCGTTCTTGCGATGGGCGGGCTCGACATAGAGGTTCAGCACATAGCCGCGCCGGTCGTCGTGCGGGTGGGAGGGGTGCGGCGGCCAGGTGAGTTCCAGCAGGCCAATGCCCGCGATGGTGCGGCCATCCTCCTCCACCATAAAGCCGAAATAGCGGCCATCGCCGAGGCGCGGCGCGAGCCACTCGCGGAACGGCACGGCCATTGTGGCAATCGCCATCATGTCCCATCCGGCTTCGCGGAACATGGCTTCGCGGTGACGGCAAATCAGCGTCAAATCGTCGGGACAAACGGGGCGGAGATTTCGCATGAGCGCATCTTTATCACCCTGAACGGCGCTGTCCAGGCCCCTTTAACTGACGAAGCCCGGCAGCGCCGATAATCCCACCGGCCCGAGGCCGATCACTTTGAACAGGCTCCCCATCCGGTCCGGCGCGATCAGCCGGTGCATGCCTTCCACCAGATCGTGCGCCTTGGCCGAATCGACGTCGCGCACTAAGCGCTGTGCCCGCTCCAGAATGCCGAGGCGGGTGAGGAAGGCCCCCTGCTCGATGGGGCCGTGAACGTCGACGCCGCTCATCCGCGCCGCTGCCCCAACCGCGCTGAAATCCACATGGGCGGTCAGATCGGCCTCGCCGGGATCTTGCAGCACCGGATGATACTGATGGCGGCGCACGGCTTGCAGCGAATCGCCCGCCGCCGCCTCGGCATAGCCATAATCGATCAACAGGGCCGCGCCGCCGTAATGGGCCAAGCGACGGCTAATCGCGGCAATCGTCCCCCGGATCGTCGGCGAGACTTCGGCGATGCTGGTCTCGGGGGCCTGGGCCACCTCGGGCGTGAGCAGCCGCGCGAGGGGGGAGGCGGCTTTGCCGACCTGAAAGCCGAAATCGCCGGCCTCGGTCAGCGCCACCTGCCGTTCGCGCCACTGGCCCCCGTGCTTCACCAACTGATGAATCGGCAGCGCGTCGAGAAACTCATTGGCCAGCAGAATGAAGGGACCGGGCGGCAGATCGGTTAAGCGTTCGTGCCATTCGACCGCCTCGCCCTCCAAAACCTTCGCCTGCCGCGCCCGCAAGACCGGGCTGGTTTCGACGAGATGCACCCGCAGCGCCGCGTGAAACCCTGGGGCAACGAGGCGCACCGCGCGCAAAGCATCGGCCATCAGCGTGCCGCGCCCCGGCCCAAGCTCGACGAAGCCGATGGGATCGGGCTGACCGAGCAGGCCCCAGACGTGCGCCGACCAAAAGGCCGAGCAATTCGCCGAACATCTGCGAGCATTCGGGCGCGGTGACGAAATCGCCGCCCACCGCCGCCCCGGCCACGGCAGGCAATCCGGAAGGAACCGCGCCCGCCGCCGAATCCGGCACCCCGCCAAGGGGATCGCGCGTGCGGTAATAGCCCAGCGTTGGATGGCCCAAGGCGAGGCGCATGTAATCGGCCACCGTGATCGGGCCGAGTTCGAGCCGTCGCCGCAGCAAATCTTCGAGCGATTCGCTCATGCTGCGCTGGGAACTGCCTTAGTTTGCGGCTTGGCCCGCACCATCAACCAAATTCCGACGAGAATCATCGGCACCGAGAGCAACTGCCCCATCGTCGCCCCGGCAACCAGAAACCCGAGGAAAGCGTCGGGCTGGCGGAACAACTCGCCGAGACTGCGCGCAACCCCATAACCCGCCAGAAACGCTCCGCCCAAAAAGCCGGGCCGGTCGCGGAAGCCCTTCACTTCCAGGACGCGCAGGACGAGGAAGAGCAACAACCCTTCCAAGCAGGCTTGATACAATTGGCTCGGGTGGCGCGGCTCCGGCCCCCCGGTCGGGAAGACCATCCCCCAAGAGACATCGGTCGCCCGACCCCACAGCTCGCCATTGAGAAAATTCGCAATGCGCCCGAGCCCAAGCCCGATGGGCACCACGCCGACGAGCAAATCGCCGAACGGCAGCAGCGGAATCTTGCGGCGGCGGGCGAACAGAATAAGGGCGATAATCACCCCCAGCGCGCCGCCGTGAAAGGCCATGCCGCCGTGCCAAACCTGAAGCACTTCGCTGAGATTCTCTAAGTAATAGCCGGGCTTATAGAAGATCACATAGCCCAGCCGCCCGCCGAGGATGACCCCCAGCGTCGCCCAGGTCAGAAAATCGTCGATATCGGCCCGCGTCACGATCTGCGGCGCGCGGCGCGACAGGGCGATCATATAGCGCCAGCCCAACACAATCCCGACGATATAGGCGAGCGCATACCAGCGGATCGCCAGCGGCCCGATGGCAATCGCCACCGGATCGATGGCCGGAAACATCAGCGCGGGCAAAACGGTAAGGCTCATCGCCATGTGTCCTTAGGCATAGGGATCGTCTTGCAGGAGATAGTCTTGCACATAGGCTTTTACGCCCTCGGCCAGCGGGGTCAGCGGGCGATCATACCCGGCGGCGCGCAACCGATCCATGCGTGCTTCGGTGAAATATTGATATTTCGCCCGTAGGCTTTCGGGCATGTCGATGTATTCGATGTTTGGGCGAACACTAATCGCGGCAAAGACAGCATCGGCGAGATTCCGAAAGCTGCGCGCCTGCCCGCTGCCCGCGTTGAACAAGCCGCTCACCGCAGGATGGTCATAGGCCCACAGCATGATGTCCACAATATCGCCAACCCAGACGAAATCGCGTAACTGGCCACCGTCGGCGTAATCGGGCCGATAGGATTTGAACAGCTTCGCCCGGCCCGTCGCTTGAATCTGCGGCAGGATGTGGGCGACAACGCTTTTCTGCCCGCCCTTATGGTATTCGTTCGGCCCATAGACATTGAAGAACTTCAGCCCCAGCCACTGCGGCGGCACCGGGCCGTCGCCCGCCACCAGCCGCGCGATGCGCCGGTCGGTCGCGTGTTTCGACCAGCCGTAGGCGTTGAGCGGCTTAAGTTGGGCGAGGGCGGCAATCGACGCATCATCCTCGAACCCCTGCGCGCCATCGCCATAGGTGGCGGCGCTGGAGGCATAGATGAAGCGCGCGCCGCGCCAGCAGCACCAATCCCACAGTTTCAGCGTGAGGGCGAAATTCGACTGGTTGATAAGGTCGGCGTCGGTTTCGGTGGTGCTGGAGACCGCGCCCAAGTGAAAAATCGCGTCGATCTCGGCGGCATGGGCGTCGAGAAAGGCGAAAGTTTCTTCCGGCGGCACGACGGCGGCCAGCTCGCGTTTGGCGATATTGCGCCATTTCTCGTCCTGCCCCAGCCGGTCGATGACGACCAGATCATGCAGCCCACGCGCCTCAAGCCCGCGCAGCAGATTGGAGCCGATAAACCCAGCCCCCCCGGTCACGACGATCATGTGTGTACGCCCCTTCGCTCAATTGCCCCGGTTATACGGGAGGCGGCGACGGGCGGCAATGCGGGCGTCGCTTGTGGCGGAGCGGTTGTATGGGGTAAGTGTTTCTGAAATCCTTGGCATGTGAGGCCGGAATGACCGACGAAACGCTGCCGCCATCCGTAGACGCTGTGACCGCAGAGGCCGAGCCTCTCGCGCTCGCGCATACGATCAACGGTGAGAGCCTTGCCGGGATCACCTTCAAAAATGCGCTTCTCACTATCCTCACACTGGGGATTTGGAGCTTTTGGGCGAAGACTCGTGTGCGCCGCTATCTTTGGAGCAATATCCAAATTGCGGGCGACCCTCTGCACTATACCGGAACGGGCTTCGAGCTGTTTAAGGGCGCGATCATCGCCTTGCTCATTTTGGCCGTGCTTTTCGTGCCGTTGGGGATTCTGTCAACGGCAGGCTATCACGGTATTGTGGGGCCGATTCAATTCTTAATCTTCATTCTCTTAACGCCGCTGGGGTTGTTTTTTGCGCGGCGCTATCGGCTGTCGCGCACCGAATGGCGGGGAATTCGCGCCGGTTTCGAAGGTAACTGGAAGGTGTTTGCACCACGTGCGGCGGGGCTTACGCTGCTTAGCCTTTTCACCTTGGGGTTTGCGGAGCCGTTTCGACAGGTCTATATCGAGCGCTATTTTTGGAACAATTCTTATTTCGGGACCGAGAAATTCAAATCTTCTCTGGATGTTAGCGGCTTAGGGTATTTGTATTGGGGGATATGGGCATTTTTCATATTAATTATGATGCTGTCCATAACGGATTTGGTAGCTATTTTCAGTAATATGGAGAGCCTAAACTCAAAATCTGGGGCCGCATATGCCGGAAAAAGAGTCTCCTCTCTTTTTTCATTTCTGTTTACGGCAGCGGTAACACTTCTATTGGCGATGGCCCTGTTGCGGATACGGGTTTTTAAAAACTCAACCTCGACACTCTCCCTGGGAGGBC
>NZ_LAJY01000124.1 GCF_000963705.1 Elstera litoralis
CGGCCCGCAGCGCGACGCGCGCCATAGGGGATTAGGAGACCTTCTGGTCGGTCTGGACCGCCGCCGCCGGGGCTGCGGGCGGCACCACCGTCCCGGCAACGGGAGCCTGCGGTGCCGGGGTCGCCGCTGCGGCCTGGGTCGCATCGCTATCGTCGTTCAAGCCGCGCTTGAAGGCTTTAATGCCCTTAGCGAGATCGCCCATCGCCGACGGCACCTTCTTGGCCCCGAACAGCAGAATGATGACCACGGCAACCAGCAGCCAATGCCAAATGCTAAAGCTTCCCATACCCGTTTCCTTTCGTTGCCTTGGCCGATCCTGCCTATACGGTAGAACGTCGGACCCTAGCGCCTCTTTGTGGCTGCTGCATGACAGCGACCCATCCTAACGCTAATTAAGCCCTGAGAAGAGCGCGCGCAAGCCGCCCGCCATCATTTCCACCCCGATTGCGGCGAGCAACAGCCCAAACAGGCGGTTGATGATATTAAGCCCGAAGCGCCCGAGCTTCTCGCCAATCGGCACCGCCAGGCGCAATGACCAATAAAGCGCCGCCGCAACGACGATAATGCAAACTATCACCCCAAGCTGATGCCAAATACTGCCGAGCCGATGGCCTTCAACGATCACCGAGGAAATCGCCCCCGGTCCCGCCAGCAGCGGAATGCCCAGGGGCACAACGCCGCTGGAGGTTCGATCCTCCACCGCCACCGCCTCTTCCGCCGATTGCTGAACGGAGGAAACTTTCGCCGACAACATCGAGAGCGACATCAGCACCAGCACCAAGCCGCCGCCGACGCGGAATGAATGGATGGACGCCCCGAGAACGCTCAAGACAGCATCGCCGGAGAGCGAGGCCGCAATCAGCACCCCCGCCACCGTTCGTGCGGCCGTGAGCGCCGTTAGGCGCTGCTGCTCCGGCGTTTCGCCTTGGGTGAGCGTCAGGAACGTGGGCAAGGCCGCGAACGGCGTCAGAATCGCAAACAGCGACACCAAAAACCGCACGTAATCGGATAGCTCACCCAAATTCCCCGCTCCCGCTAAAAACCTACCGCTAGGCTTATTTCATACCGACTAACGGCAGCACTTCAAAAGCACCATCGTAAATCATCTTGAAGGCAATGTAGCCGATCATGGCGAGACCGACATAGGCAATCCAATGGTAGCGGGCCAAAAGGCGCGCAATGAAGGTCGAGGCCACCGCCATCAGGATCACAGAAACGGCTAGGCCGATGACCATAATCATTTCATGGTCGCGGGCAGCGCCCGCTACCGCCAACACATTGTCGAGGGACATCGACACGTCGGCGACCATGATCTGAATGAGCGCTTGTCGCAGGGTCTTCGTCGGAACTTCGGGCTCGGCGGCCTTGGCGTTGGCCTCGCTCAGCACATCTTCGGTGGCATCTTTAAGGGCCTCGGCGGCCTTATGCTCGGCGCGTTGGTCCATAATTTCGCGCCACATTTTCCAGCAGACCCACAGCAGCAAGACGCCGCCTGCGAGCACGAGCCCAGTGATCGAGAGAAGCTGAACCGTCATCAGCGAGAAGACGATACGCAACACTGCCGCCGCCGCGATGCCCAGGAAAATCGCACGCGTCCGAATAGCCGCCGGCAGCCCGGCGACCGCCATCCCGACGACAATTGCATTGTCCCCGGCCAACACCAAATCGACCATCAAAACTTGAAACAAGGCCGACATTGCGCCTGGCTCGAAGAATTCCTGAAACACTGTACAAATCCCTTTCGGTTCGGTTTTTTAGGAAAATAGCGAAAAGACTGCCAGCTTGACAGCCTCAATTCCGGCATAGATGACCAAACCTACCACCGAAACGGCAATCACGCTGGTCGCCCATCCGGCAATCATCATCAGCCCATCGCGCGCCAAAATCGCCAGCGCCATCAACAGCACGGCAAACGCTGGCAAAAAATTCCCAAAGATGATGGGAAGCGACAGCACAACTGCCAGAACGAAAATGATAAGGCCGGCGATACGCTCGCCGGTCGGCCCCACAAACCAGCCCATCCGGGGCTTAAGACGCCGCTCGACCTTATTCAAATAGGGGGTTGCCCGGTCGAGAAACTTCAAAATCTCGTCGCGCGGCAGGGTTTTCCGGCGTAAAAACGCGGGCAACCACGGGGTTTTATGGCCGAAGACCAGTTGTGCCGCAAAGATCGCCATCGGCAGGCCGAAAATTGTCGACAGCCCCGGCGGGCTGGGCAGGGGAATGGAGTTCGGTAAGGCCAGCAGCAGCAGCAGCAACCCGAAGGCGCGGTGGCCGACGCCGTTCAACAGATCGTCGAGCGAAATTCGATCATGGGGATGGTCGGCGATCAGGCGTCGCAACAGCGCCGAGGCGGGTTCCAACGGATCATCCCCCTGCCCTGCGGCGGCGGCCGGCATGCCGATTTCGAGCGTCATCGCCGTGCCCCGCGCAAGCCTATCCCAAACGCAGTTTCATGAATAGAATCAACGCGATTGGGATGAGCGTCACCCCATTTGCGATGGTTACTGGGCGATTGCCGATCATTAAGCCATAAACGAACCACGTCGCGACCCCCACGGTCATCAAAAGATAGGTCACGAGCGACAGACCGCGCGTGTCCCGCCGATAGATCGTTCTGATCGCCTGCGGAAAAAAAGGCTGCGGTCGTCAAAAAACTCGCAATCAGCCCAATCAATTCGATGGGATCCGGCATTGTGCCCCAAAAACCAGCCATTTCCCTGTCTCCTGGTGCAAAATACGCGGTAGATCAATTTTTAATCAATACGGGGTTTCAACAATGTCCCGATATCCGTGGCGCTGCCCCTGCGGATCGGTGATCCACCAGCCGCCCTGCCCGTCAGGCGCAAAGAAATCCGCCGAAACCGGCACTTTTCCGAAACCGCCGGGGATATCGAGCATATAAGTCGCAGCGCCAAGCCCGAGAGCGGCCCCCGCAACGCGCGCACCAAGGCCATGCCTTCGGCCAAGGGCAGGCGGAAATGCGTCGTGCCGGGGGCGAGATCGCCATGATGCAAATAATGGGGTTTGATGCGCAGGCTCAGCATCGTGCGGAACAGATCGGTGAGCGCCGGAACGCTATCGTTCACGCCGCGCAGCAATACCGATTGACCGAAGAGCGGGATACCCGCCTCGACCAGCCGTGCCACCGCCCGCCGCGCGTCGGGGCCGAACTCCTCGGCATGGTTGGCGTGGATCAGAATATGGACGGGCAGACGGCCCGCGAGCGCTGCGACCAGTTCCGCCGTAATTCGCTCTGGGGCGACCACCGGCACGCGGGTGTGAATGCGCAAGGCCCCCAAATGAGCGATGGCATTGAGCCGGGTTTTCAGCTCGTGCAGACGGCGGGGGGCCACCACCAGCGGATCGCCGCCGGTGAGGATGATTTCCCACAGGGCTGGATGGGCTTCAATATAAGCGAGCGCCGCGTCCAACTCGTCCGGGCTTAAGGCTTCTTTGCCCGGCCCCACCATTTCGCGGCGGAAGCAGAAGCGGCAATAGACCGCGCAGACGGAAACCAGCTTGAGCAGTGCGCGGTCCGCATACCGATGAACGATGCCCGGCACGGGGCTGTGCGGGGCATCGCCAATCGGATCGTCCCGTTCGTCGGGGTGGGTAATGAGTTCGCGGGAATCGGGGAGAAACTGGTTCGATAGCCCCGATGAAGCCCCGCCTTGAAGCGCCTCCGCAATCACGGGCGTTACGGCAATCGCGTAACGCTCGGCCACGGGGGCGAGCGCCTCGGCCTCGGCAGCCGAGATCAGGCCGTGGTCGGTAAGGTCCGACAGGGAACGCAGCGTCGGCGCAAGGCGGGGGAGAGCGGTCATAGACGGGTCTATACCCCAACCCTCCCCGGCCCGCTACGGCGTGCCGTGCAGATCAACCCGGCAAATCGGCCAACAGCAGACTGCCCGAGCCACGGGCTTCCAGCGTCAGCAAATCGAGATCCTCGACCGCGAGACCGTCGCGGGCGTTGAGCTCCTGGCCGTTGACCGCCACCGCGCCTTCGAAGCCCACCAGATAGGCTTTCCGGCCCGGTGCCAGCGTATGCTCGATCTTGCCGCTCTCAGAGAGATGCGCCACATACAGGGTCGCATCCTGGTTGATCGGCATCGTGTCGGGAAGACCTTGCCCCGAGGCCAGCGGGATCAAGCGGCCCTGCTCACCCACGCCCGGCAGAGTGCGGGTTTCCCAGTTTGGCTTGAGGCCCTTGCCGTTCGGCATGATCCAGATTTGGAACAGCGTCGTGTCGGCATCCTCAAGGTTATATTCCGCGTGCTGAATGCCGGTCCCGGCAGACATCACCTGAACTTGCCCCGCTTCCGTGCGGCCCTTGTTGCCAAGGTTATCCTCGTGCTGATCGCACCCGTGCGGACATAGGTGATGATTTCCATGTCGCGGTGCGGGTGCGGATCGAAGCCGGTGCGGGGGCGGATCTTATCGTCGTTCCAGACGCGCAACGGACCCCAACCCATCCGCGCCGGATCGAAGTAATTCGCGAAGCTGAAGTGGTAGCGGGCGGATAACCAGTTGATATCCATCCGCCCGAGGCTGTCGAAGGGTCGATAATCGAGCATTTTGATCTCTCCTAGACTGGCTCTCTGCCCGCTGTCGCGCGGTTAGCCAGCCAATTTTGCCGTAAGGGTGGCGACGTGCTTGCCTTGGAAGCGCGCCAGGGATTTTTCTTTTTCGCTCGGCTGCCGCTCGCCGGTCGGCCCGGCAATCGTGCCTGCGCCATAGGGCTGCCGCCGCGCACTTCTGAAATATCGGTCAGTTCCGGGGCCGAATAGGGCAGGCCGACATAGACCATGCCGTGATGCAGCAGCGTCGGAATGAGGCCGAGAATGGTCGATTCGTTACCGCCGCCGGTGCCGGTCGAAGTAAAGGCGCTCGCGACTTTCCCAATCAGCGCACCCTTGGCCCACAGGCCGCCGGTTTGATCGAGGAAGTTGCGAAGTTGCGACGAAACCGTACCAAAAACGCGTCGGCGCACCGAAAATGATCGCATCATAGTCGGCCAGTTCCGCCGGGGTGGCGATCGGGGCTTCTTGATCGAGCTTCATGTGGAACTGCTTGGCAATATCTTCCGGCACCAGTTCCGGCACGCGCTTAATGGTCACTTCGACGCCCGGCACGTCGCGCGCGCCCTTGGCGATTTCACCGGCCATCGTTTCGATATGGCCCCAGCTGGAATGATACAGAACGAGGATTTTCGCCATCGGTTTTCTCCTACTTGGGAAATCGGGCTGGGAACGCGCCCTTGATGTGAGTGAAGATGCGCTCCCTTTGCCCGAATGATAATCCGGGTTATGCTCACCAAACTGTTTCCCTTGGTGAACAATGAGGGCCTATGGACCGTCTCTCGGGCATGGCGGTTTTCGCCGCCGTCGTGGAATGCGAAGGCTTCACCGCCGCCGCGAAACGCCTCAACCTCTCGAAAGCCGCCGTCAGCAAACAGGTCTCGCTACTGGAAGAGCGTTTGGGCGCGCGGTTGCTCAACCGCACCACGCGCCGCCTGTCGCTCACCGATGTCGGTCAGAGTTTCTACGATCGCTGCCAGCGGATTCTTGCAGAAGCCGAAGAGGCGGTGGCCGATGTCGGGCGGCTGCAAACCGAACCGCGCGGCCCGCTGCGGCTCTCGGCCCCCGCCTCCTTGGGCGAAACCTACCTGTCGCCCGTCATCGCGCAATTCGCCGCGCGCTGGCCCGATTTGCGCGTCGATCTCGATCTGTCAGACCGTTACGTCGATTTGGTGGAAGAGGGCTATGATCTGGCGTTGCGCGTGGGGGAATTAGCCGATTCATCGCTGATTTCCAAACGGCTCGCCACAGTGCGCCGCCCGCTGGTGGCCTCCCCCGCCTATCTCACGCGCTATGGCACGCCGCGCCGGATCGCCGATCTGCCGGCGCATCGCGGCATTTGCTATTCCCTCGCCCGCCATCGCGACGATCTTCAGATCGACCGCACCGACGGCAAGCGCGACTATGTCGGGCTGAATTGGGTGTTTCGCTCGAACAATGGCCGCTCGATGGTCGATGCCGCCTGTCACGGGCTGGGGCTGCTGGCGACGCCGCTGTTTCTGTCGGCAGGGGCTATTCAGACGGGGCAGCTCGTGCCGATCTGCCTTGACGATGGCGCGCCGTCGAGCCTAGCCCTGCAAGTCGTGTTCCCGCACGCGCGCCACGTTAGCGCCAAGGTTCGACTGCTGATCGACGCGCTCGCCGCCACCTTCCGCGACCCGGCCCCGTGGGAAATCGGACTGCTGGACCATATCGGCGGCAGGCTTACCGCCCCTCCCGCCACCACGCCATTCCCAGCGCCCCCCCTGCCAGCAGAAGCATAAGCCAGGCAGGCAGCAACGGCAGACGGGTGAGGCCAGTGATATCGTAATCGCGGCGTTCGGGCAGGCCGATCCAGCCGCGCCCACTGGTGGTGCGCCCCGGCTCCACCCGGCGCAGATCGGGGATACCGTCGCGCAGCCACTGAATCGCGCCGCCCGTCGCCGCCGACACGGGTTGCAGCACAGTTTCGGTCGCGCGCACGTCGCTCATTTCCTTCGGATTGACCGTGCCAACCGCGATCACCCGCTGCAAGCTCCCCTCGGCTAAGCGGTAGACGCCCGGCCCCGAGAGCGTGGCGCTGCCGGTCGCGACCCCATTGCGCTCGGTCAAGGTCACGTTCCGCGTGCTGCCATCGGGATCGGTGACGGTGACGAAACGGCGCTGATCGGTCGGCGCGGGGGTCAGGCTGCGGCGGGTGATGTGAAGCTGCTCGCCGCGCACCGCCGCCACCAAATCTTCTTCCTCCAGCGTTGGCTCTTTCATGAGCCAATGGGCGAGGCGGCGCAGCAGTTCCGCCTGCGGTCCGCCGCCATCGTACCCGCGCGACCAGAGCCAGAGTTGGTCGCTGAGGATCTGCGCCACGCGGCCTTCGCCGACCCGATCCAGAATCACCAAAGGCGAGGCGTCCGGCCCCGTCATCACCACTTGGCCGCGCCCCGCCGTCACATCGACCGCGCGGAACCAGCGCCCCCAGGAGGCCGGCGCGCCGGTTTGCGGAAAGCCCGCG
>NZ_LAJY01000125.1 GCF_000963705.1 Elstera litoralis
CCGGCAATGCTGATCCTGTCGTTCGTGAATTATGGCGGGAGTTTTCTCTTCCCCCATCGGCCGCTGGGCTTACCGAGCCTCCGCGATCTTTTGCCGGGGCTTACGTTTTTGGAACCAGAGTTCTGGGCGTTGCTGATCGGCAAACCAAGACCGATCTTGGAGCTGAGTTTCTGGACGTTATATGTTGAAGTGAAATTCTACATTATTTTCGGCGCTTTATATTTTTGGTTCGGTTTGAATCGTGCGATTTTTGGGTTGATTTTTTTATTTTTCTCATTTTGCCTTGCGGCCGGAATATCAATTTTATTTGGAGATTATTCTTGGAGAAATGATATATATTTTAAAATAATTATGGATATGCGACATTATAGCTGGTTTGTTGTTGGAATTTTAGCGTTTCGTTATAAGGAAACTCAGGATACCCGCTGGCTGTACGGCGCGGTAGGGATGATGCTTCTATCGGTCTTGGTGCTGTTCGGGCGAAACTTTGACTTGAAGCTCCCCGGGCTGCTGATGGGGACGTTCTTTATCGCCGCGATTTGGTTCGCGTGGCTGCAGCGGCTCTTAGCCTCGCGGGCGCTCGTGTTCGTCGGTGGTATCTCCTATCCGCTTTATCTTATTCACGAGAATACCAGCGTTGCGCTAGCGGTTGAGGTCGGGGCACTTTTTTCCACAGTTGCCGAGTGTCCTCATACCCCTTGGGCCGATCGCTGTGGTGATGGTGATCGCCTGGATAACCGCCCGCTGGCCGGAGCCTTGGCTTCGCGACCGCCTGCGTGGCGTAAAGATTGTTCGCCGCCGCAAGACTTGCTAGGGTGCGGACCGACTTTGTGCCGAGACCGGCGCATAAAGTTTCAGGCCGATCTCGGCTTGGGAAGTGATGATTAGGGAAGTGCTGTTTTGACCAATCCGCCGCTGTTGCCCCCCGCTTTCGATATCGTTCCCGTCACGATTGAAGAGGAAATGCGCCGCTCGTACCTCGATTACGCCATGAGCGTCATCGTGTCGCGCGCGCTCCCCGACGTGCGCGACGGGCTGAAGCCGGTGCACCGCCGTATTCTCTTCTCGATGAAAGAGCAGGGGTACGATTGGAATAAGAGCTACCGTAAGTCGGCCCGCATCGTCGGGGACGTGATCGGTAAATACCATCCGCATGGCGACGTGGCGATTTACGACGCGATGGTGCGGATGGCGCAGGAGTTTTCCATGCGCCTGCCGCTGATCGACGGGCAGGGGAACTTCGGTTCGATGGACGGCGACCGCGCGGCGGCGATGCGTTACACCGAAGCCCGCCTGTCGAAAGCCGCCGATCATCTGTTGCGCGATATCGACCGCGACACGGTCTCTTTCCAAGCGAACTATGATAATACCGAGGTGGAACCCACGGTTCTGCCAGCGGAATTTCCCAATTTGCTGGTGAATGGCGCGGGCGGGATTGCGGTCGGGATGGCGACCAATATTCCCCCCCATAATCTCGGCGAAGTGATCGACGCCTGTATCGCTTACCTCGATACGCCGGATATTCCGGTCGAAGCGCTGATGCAGATTATCCCGGGTCCCGATTTCCCCACGGGCGCGATTATCCTGGGGCGCGGCGGCATTATGGATGCCTTCCGCACCGGGCGCGGCAGCGTGGTGATGCGCGCCAAGACCGATATCGAGACCTTTAAGAAAGACCGGCAGGCCATCATCGTTACGGAAGTTCCGTATCAGGTGAATAAGGCTAAGATGCTGGAAAAAATGGCCGAATTGGTGAATGCCAAGGTCATTGAAGGCATCTCCGATCTACGCGACGAAAGCGACCGCGACGGTGTGCGCGTCGTCATCGAACTTAAGCGCGATGCCACGCCCGAAGTGGTGCTGAACCAGCTCTACCGGCACACGCCGCTGCAAACCAGCTTCGGTGTGAATATGCTCGCCATCAACGGCGGTCGCCCGGAGATGATGAGCCTTAAAGACGTTATCGTCGCCTTCTGCGCCTTCCGCGAAGAAGTGGTGCATCGCCGCACGGCCTATGAGTTGCGCAAAGCGCGCGAACGCGGCCATGTGCTCGCCGGGCTCGCGATGGCGGTTGCCAATATCGACGATGTGATCGTGCTGATCCGCACCGCGCCGGACCCCGTCGTTGCCCGCGAACAATTGATGGCACGCAACTGGCCCGCCCGCGACGTGGCCCCGTTGATCGCGCTGATCGACGATCCCGATCATCTGGTGGCGGACGACGGCACCTATCGCCTGTCGGAAATCCAAGCCCGCGCCATTCTCGATCTGCGCCTGCAACGCTTGACCGGCCTCGAACGCGATAAGATCGCGGGCGAATTGGGCGAGCTTGGCGAGCAGATTAAGGATTACCTCGATATTCTGGCAAAACGCGACCGCGTGCTGGATATCATTCGGGCCGAACTGACGGCGATTAAGGACGAGTTCGCCACGCCGCGCCGCACGCAGATCGACGATTCGGAAATCGATACCGATATCGAAGCGCTCATCCAGCGCGAAGATATGGTCGTGACCGTCAGCCACGCCGGGTACATCAAGCGCGTCGCGCTCTCCTCCTACCGCTCGCAGCGACGCGGCGGCAAGGGCCGGGCGGGGATGGCGACGCGCGAGGAAGATTTTGTCGAGCGCGTCTTCGTCGCCAATACCCATACGCCGGTGCTGTTCTTCACCACCAAGGGCCGCGCCTTTGAAACGAAGGTTTGGCGCTTGCCGGAAAGCACGCCGCAGGGCCGCGGCAAGCCGATGGTGAACTTGCTGCCCGCGCTGCAAATGGGCGAGCGCATCGCCACCGTTCTGCCGCTGCCCGATGTGGACGAACGCGAGGGCCTGACGATTCTCTTCGCCACCTCGAAAGGCGAAGTGCGCCGCAATGCGCTGTCGGACTTCCTCAACATCAAGTCAAACGGCAAAATTGCCATGAAGCTTGAGGATGAGGACGGCAATAATCTGGGCGATCTCATTGGCGTTTCGGTGGCGCGCGCCGATCAAGACGTGCTGCTCTCCACCCGCCTCGGCAAAGCTATTCGCTTCTCGGTGGACGATATCCGCGTCTTCCAGTCGCGCGCGTCGACCGGCGTGCGCGGGATTCGCCTCGCCTATGAAGACGCTGTGATGTCGATGGCAATTCTCGATACTGTTCCGGCCAGCCCGGCGGAGCGCGACGCGTACTTACGCCGGGCGCCGCCCTGCGGCGGGCGGCGGGCGACGAAGCGGGCGTCGAGATCGTCGGCGACGATGAAACCGATCTGCTGGATGAAGCCGTCACCCTGTCGGAAGAGCGGTTCTTGGAACTCCAAGCCGTTGAACAGTTCTTGCTGACGGTCACGGAACGCGGCTTCGGGAAGCGCAGCTCGGCCTATGAATATCGGAAAACCGGGCGCGGCGGCCAGGGCATCGCTGGGATGGATATCACGCAGAAGAACGGTCCGGTCGTCGGCGCTTTCCCGGTCAGCGAAAGCGACCAGATCATGCTCGTTACCGATGGCGGCCAGTTGATCCGCATTCCGGTGGCGGGCATCCGCATCGCCGGGCGTAAAACCCAGGGCGTGACGCTGTTTAAAGTGGAAACTGCTGAACGCGTCGTTTCCGTCACCCGTCTCGACGATACCGGCGAGGAGCCGGGCGAGGAAGGCGACGAGGGCACGCCGCCCGCGACCGATAGCGCGCCGCCGTCCTTACTGGTGTAATAGGTAATCCGAAGGGGCAAGGCCGCGCGGGCGTGGGAGCCGGCGGCCTCAGGGGGAGGGAAACCCAGGAATGTCGGCCACAACCGTGCCCCAAATGGGCGGCGAAAAACCGGGGGCGGTCGTGCTGCGCGCGGCAGTCTACCCCGGCACCTTCGACCCCGTGACCTCCGGTCATATCGATATTATCCGGCGGGCCGCGCGCATTTGCGACCGGCTGATTGTCGGCGTGGCCAAGAATGCCGGGAAGGGGCCGCTGTTCTCGCTGGATGAGCGGGTGGCCCTGCTGAGCGCCGAGGTTCTGTTGCTGCCCGAGTGCGACCGGATTACCGTCGTCCCCTTCGAAGGTTTGCTAATAAATTTTGCGGTCGAGCATGGCGCGGCGCAAATTGTGCGCGGGCTGCGCGCTGTTTCGGACTTTGAATATGAGTTTCAGATGGCCGGGATGAATTCCAAGCTCAACCCGGCGATCGAGACCGTGTTTCTGATGGCCGCCGACGGTCAGCAGTTCGTTTCCTCGCGGTTCGTGAAGGAAATCGGTAAGCTCGGCGGCGATATTTCGCGCTTCGTCAGCCCCCGGATCGAAGCCGCCCTGCAACAGCGTTTTGCTGAACAAGAAGAAGACTAAGCCGCCTCGGAAAGAAGGGTGAATCATGCCTCATTATCGTTCCAGAACCACGACGCACGGTCGCAACATGGCAGGCGCACGCGGCCTATGGCGCGCGACCGGCATGAAGGATTCCGATTTCGGCAAGCCGATCATCGCCGTCGTCAACTCCTTCACCCAATTCGTTCCCGGCCATGTTCACCTGAAAGATCTCGGGCAGTTGGTGGCGCGGGAGATTGAGGCGGCGGGCGGCGTTGCCAAGGAATTCAATACGATTGCCGTCGATGACGGGATCGCGATGGGCCATGACGGTATGCTCTATTCGCTGCCCTCGCGCGAGCTGATCGCCGACTCGGTCGAATATATGGTCAATGCCCATTGCGCCGATGCGATGGTCTGCATCTCGAACTGCGACAAGATCACCCCCGGTATGCTGATGGCGGCGATGCGCCTCAATATTCCGGTGGTGTTCGTCTCGGGTGGCCCGATGGAAGCGGGCAAGGTGATCCTTCAGGGTAAGGAAAAAGCGCTCGATCTGGTCGATGCGATGGTCGCCGCCGCCGATAGCCGGGTGAGCGACGAGGATGTGAAAGCCATCGAACGTTCGGCCTGCCCGACCTGCGGTTCGTGCTCCGGCATGTTCACCGCCAATTCGATGAACTGCCTCACCGAAGCCCTTGGCCTGTCGCTGCCCGGCAATGGCTCGACCCTCGCCACCCATGCCGACCGCAAGCGCCTGTTCGTTGAAGCCGGGCATCTCATCGTCGATCTGGCGCGCCGCTATTACGAGGGCGACGATGCGTCCGTGCTGCCGCGCAATATTGCGACCTTTGCCGCGTTCGAAAACGCGATGACGCTCGATATCGCGATGGGCGGCTCCACCAATACGGTGCTGCATCTGTTGGCGGCGGCCCATGAAGCCGAGATCAATTTCACGATGGCCGATATCGATCGGCTGTCGCGCCGGGTGCCGGTGCTGTGCAAGGTCGCGCCCGCTAAGTCGGACGTTCATATGGAAGACGTGCATCGCGCGGGCGGGATTATGGCGATCCTGGGCGAACTCGACCGCGCCGGGCTTCTCGATACCTCCGTTGGCTCGGTTCACGCGGGCACGCTCGCGGCGGCCCTGGATCGGTGGGACGTGGTGCGAACCTCGGCCGAGAGCGTGCATGAGTTCTTCCGCGCGGCCCCCGGCGGCGTGCCGACCCAGGTGGCCTTCTCGCAGGCGCGCCGGTACGACAGCGTCGATACCGACCGCGCGACCGGCGTTATCCGAAATGCCGACCATGCCTTTTCGAAAGACGGCGGCCTCGCCGTGCTTTACGGCAATCTGGCGGAAGACGGCTGCATCGTGAAAACCGCCGGGGTCGATGCCTCGGTGCTCACCTTCTCGGGGAAGGCGCGGCTGTTCGAAAGCCAGGATGATGCCGTTAGCGCCATTCTCAGCGGCCATGTGGTTGCGGGCGATGTGGTGCTCATCCGTTACGAAGGCCCGCGCGGCGGGCCGGGGATGCAGGAGATGCTGTACCCGACCAGCTATCTGAAATCCAAGGGCCTCGATAAGGTCTGCGCGCTGGTGACGGACGGGCGCTTCTCGGGCGGCTCCTCCGGCCTCTCCATCGGCCATGTCTCGCCCGAAGCGGCGGAAGGCGGCTTAATTGGCCTGGTGGAAGAGGGCGACCAGATCGCCATCGACATTCCCAACCGCTCGATTCGGTTGGTGGTCGAGGATGATATTCTGGCGCAACGCCGGGAGGCGCGGAACGCCCTCGGCTGGGTGCCCGCCAACCCGCGCCCGCGCAAAGTTTCGATGGCGCTGCGCGCCTATGCGGCGATGACGACCAGCGCCTCGAAAGGCGCGGTTCGGAAGATCTAAACGCTATCCTGCGCCAAGGTTCAGCAGCCTTGGCGCAGGATTAAAAATTCAAAGCCCGCGCATATAAAAACCCGCCAAGTCGATGACTTGGCGGGTTTTTGGCCCAATGGTGAGCTCGTCGGGATTCGAACCCGAGACCCCATGATTAAAAGTCACGTGCTCTACCGGCTGAGCTACGAGCTCCCCTGTTGGGAGGCGCACCATAAGCGGGGGCGGGCGAGGGGTCAAGCCTCGCAATAGAGTGAATGTGTTAGCCCTCCTTAGGGCCTGATAATCCCCGGGGAAGGTCGGCAAATACCGCGTATCGGCAACGGATTCCGATGGGTCCTTCAAGGAACTCGGGAAGACGCGCGGAAGAGTATTTCCCCGTTTGAGCCTCCGTGAAACGAATCTTGTGTTTTTAACGCCGCCAGTGTTAGGGTCTGTCCCAGCATAGGTGCCATGCGAATCAGGGATGACCCGAACATCCCCTACAGCGTGGCGCCGACGTGCTGGGGTTGGGCGCAATAGTCCCAACCGGAGATCAAAAAAACCTTGGGGAGAAGGACGAATGGAGCGTCGGAAGTTTTTGAAAGCTGCTGGGATTGGCGCGGCTGCAACCACGATTGCAGCCCCGGCGATTGCCCAGAGCAACCCTGAAATAAAGTGGCGCTGCGCGTCGAGCTTCCCGAAGAGCCTCGATACGATTTTCGGCGCGGCGGAATATACCGCCAAGCGCGTCGCGGAAATGACCGATGGCAAGTTCCAAATTCGCGTGTTCGCCGGCGGCGAAATCGTTCCCGCGCTGCAAGTGCTGGATGCGGTGCAGGCCAATACGGTCGAATGCGGCCATACCGCCAGTTATTATTATGTCGGGAAAGACCCGACCTTCGCCTTCGATACCGCCATTCCGTTTGGCCTGAACACGCGTCAGCAAATGGCGTGGCAGTATCAGGGCGGCGGGCAGGAGCTGCTGCGCGAGTTCTTCAAAGGCTACAATACGTATAATATTCCGCTCGGGCACACCGGCTCGCAGATGGGCGGTTGGTTCCGCAAGGAAATTAAAACCGTTCAAGATTTGTCCGGCCTCAAGATGCGCATCGGCGGTTTCGCCGGTCAGGTGCTCTCGAAGCTCGGGGCCGTGCCGCAGCAGATCCCCGGCGGCGATATTTACCCGGCACTGGAAAAGGGCACCATCGACGCCGCCGAGTGGATCGGCCCGTATGACGATGAAAAGCTCGGCTTCTACAAAGTCGCCAAATATTATTACTATCCCGGTTGGTGGGAAGGCGGCGCCCAGCTTTCGATGCTGGTGAACGATGCCCAGTTCCAGGCGCTGCCGAAGGCCTATCAGCAGGTTCTCGAAACCGCCTGCGCCGATGGCAATAACTACATGCTGGCTAAATATGACGCGGCAAACCCGACCGCCCTGCGCACGCTCGTTGGCAAAGGGGCCGTGTTGCGGCCGTTCCCGCGTGAAGTGATGGCCGCCTGCTACAAGGCTGCGTTCGACCTTTACGACGAAGTCGCCGCGAAGAACGAAAAGTTCAAGAAGATCTACGAACCGTGGAAAGCCTTCCGCGAAGACCAATATGCGTGGTTCCGCGTTGCGGAAAATACCTTCGATAACTTCGTTTACAGCGGCGGCGGTCAACCCCCGAAGAAGTAAGCGATTATTGATTGTCGATAAAAGGAAGCGAGGGAGAAATCCCTCGCTTCTTTCTTTTAAGCGCGGACGCGCGCAACGAAACTCCGCACGGCCGTTTGTAAGAACTCGGCTTGATGGGATAGATCGCCCGCCACGGTTAGAACTTCCGCCGCCGATGCGCCCGTCGTTTCCGCCGTTGACCGGACCGCCAGGATATTGTCGGAGACAAGGCGGGAGCCATCGGCGGCCTGCTGAACGTTCCGGGTGATTTCGCGCGTCGCGGCCCCCTGCTGCTCGACGGCGGCGGCGACGCTTGCCGTGATATGGTTGATCGACGCGATGATGCTTGAGACCGACTGAATCGCCTTCACCGAATGGCTGCTTTCGCGCTGAATCGCACCGATTTGCGTTTGAATATCCTCGGTGGCTTTTGCGGTTTGACTGGCGAGGGCTTTGACTTCGTTAGCGACGACGGCAAAGCCTTTCCCAGCTTCCCCGGCGCGGGCGGCTTCGATGGTAGCATTGAGGGCAAGCAGATTGGTTTGTTCGGCAATCGCTTGAATAAGGCGCACGACATCGTCGATTTTCAGCGCGGCGGTTGCCAGTTTCTGCACGCCTGCATCGGTGGTTCCAGCTTCATCGACCGCCTGCTGGGCGACGCGATTGGCCTCGGTCACTTGCCGGGCGATTTCATGGATCGAGGCCGTTAGCTCCTCGGCGGCGCTCGCGACGGTTTGCACATTGTGGCTGCCTTGCTCGGCGGCTTCGGCGACCGTGTGGGTTTGCGTGAGCGCCTGCGCGGCGGTGCTGGAGAGATGTTCGGCGCTGGCGCGCATATGCTGAGCGGCGGTTGAGACGCTGGTGACGATGGTTGCGACCGAGGCTTCGAATTCGGTCGCCATGCTGGCCATTGCCGCGCGCTTTTCGTCTTCCAAGCGGCGGCTTTGCGCTTCGGCTTCTTGCTCCATCGCTTGAACGCGCTCGGCATTCTCTTTGAAGATCTGGACGGCGGCGGCCATGCGGCCCACTTCGTCGCGGCGCTCCAGGGCGGGGATTTTGATATTCAGCGTCCCATTGGCGAGCTGCGTCATCGCCTCCGTCATCAGTTTCAGCGGCGGAACGATGCCGCGTTGCGTGGCAATCACGATCAACGCGGTCAAGAAAATCACGCAAACGAGCAGAACGATCAGCGCTTGCCTGAGGTCTTGGGCCGATTGCGTCACGGCACCGGCCTCAAACTCCACCATGCGGCTTTGAACGGTGACGAAACCGCCGGAGCGCAACCCCATCGCATCTTCGCGGCCCTCAAGCTGATCCATGAGCTTATCGACGAGGGGGGTTACTTGGGTATTCAGCAGAAAATCCGCCTGATTCCACCCAGCCTCCTGGCGCAGGGCGATAAGCTGGGTGGCAATCGGTTCGATTTGCAGCATGAGCTGTTTGATCGACGCCCCGGCCATCCGCTGCCCGCCGGTCATCACCTCCTGCTGCGCATCGAGCTTCTGCACCTGGGCGGTGAAATTCTTCCAGATTCCCTCATATTGTGTTTTGTAGAGCTCATCCCCGGTCATCAGGTAGGTTTGCAGCGAGGCAAGCACTTGAACGGCTTCCCCGCGAATCGTTGCCAGGGTTTCCATTAGCAGTTTACGCGGCCCGCCCTCGGGGAGGCGCGCCTCTTCTTCCACAAGGGCGCGCGCCATCTGAATGGTCCGGGCGATCTTCGGTTGCGCTTCTTCGGTGAAAATCGTCATGCCCTTGGCTTCTTCCGGGGTCCCCAGAATGGCCACGACCGATTTTTGAGCTTCTTCCAAGGGCGTAAGCGCCGTCGTGAGCTTTTCCCAGTCCTGGCGCTCAAGATCGGTCAGATGGACCGAGGTGAGCTGTTGGGCAATAACCTCTAGGTCTGAATGGATCCGCACCCACGAGGCCTCCCACGCCCGGAGCCGCCCCGGTTCGCGCAAGGCAACATAGGCGCGCAATCTTTCTAGACTGCCATAGATTGAGGCCGCCAACTTCTGCCCGGCTAAGGCCGAGGGCACGCGGTTGCGCACCATTTGATCGACAATCGAGCGGTTCTCTTCGGTGCGCTGAATGGTGAAGGCCACCATACCCACGAAGACCAACCCCACGGCGGCAAACCCGGAGATCAAACGTCCCCGAATTCCCATAACTCCCCCACGAGCCATGTGTCCCTCTCTCACCCCCAGGCGTAACAGGTCAGGGTCGATGGGGGATTTTCCCTCTCATCACCCCTATGGCGGGTCACAAAACCGCCCCTGTTTCCCTTGGAAAATAATTCTGTGCTAATTTGCTTGTAACAAGTGGGCCGCCAACTTGTCATCGTATCTTCTTCCCATTCATCGACTTAAAGCAAAAAAGAGACCATATTTGCTTGAGCCCCGCGAGTACCGGGAAAAATTCTAAATATTCGAGTGGATGCAGTATTTAATTTTGTAAAAATTTATGAAGGTTTTAGTCAAAGGAAGGTGGGGCGGGAAACTTGGCTTTTTCTGGGTCTAAATTTATTTATTGACTCGCTATTATGTGGATAAAACACTTAAGCCTCCTACCGCCGATAAAATCGAGCCGTACGGTTCGAGCCGTCTTCTCAAAGGGGGGCAGATCGAAATAACGGCACTATCGTCTAATTCAGAGGCATCCCGCGCGCGCTAAACCCGCCTTGGGGGGTGGTAAGAAAAAGCGCCGCCCTGCGGGGGCTCGGCGACAGGTGCAGAGCCCGTTTTGTCTTATCGGGATATTCGAAAGCAATGTTAGATAAATGCTGTTATGATGCTATGATTCTATCTAAAGCAACTATAAAGGGTTACTGCTCCACTTGGAACGCTTTCCCGCTTGTGCTATCCGGCAAATCTCTCGACAGTGAGTATGTAAAACTTCGTGGTGTCTTGGACTGAATCAAGGAAAACTCGTGCTGGAGACTCTTTGGTTTTTTAAGTCATATCAGTGAAATGTTAGGTGGTCTGCCTTGAATACATATATATTCATTGGAATTTCTGTTGGAATTTTTCGGAATTAAAGCTTTAATTGGCTTCCAGGCAAAGGAGGCCCGTCATGTACGATCATGCCGAACAGGATTCCGACCCCGCTGCGGCGCTGACCGCCTCTCACGCGGCGCGAACGGCGGCGGCGATTGCTGCCTGCCTTGCGTCGCTGGCGGAGGAGGCGACGGAGGTGGGGCTAGCCTCGCTTGCTGTTTTTATCGGGGCGGCGGCGGATTTCGCGCAGCAGGAAGCGACGCAGCGCGCCCGTCCGGCGGGGCAAGCCTTCGGTCGCCCGAGCCTCGTTTGGTCGGCCCCGGAACCCGAACAGGTTTAACGCGCCAGCGCGTCTGAAAGTTTTAACGCGCCAGCGCGTCCAGGGCCTCGTCCAGCGCAAAATACAGATGATAGTGCGTGCTGGCCGGAAGAAAATCACTCATCGGCTGCAAGTCGGCGGTGAGATGCTCATGCCAACGGCCATCGGGGTGTAGATAGGCCGTGAAGAGAAACTCTAACCGTGCCAGCAGCGGTGCCAGTGTCGCTGCGGAGGGGGCTGCCGAATAGGCCGAGGCATAGGTTTTGATGGCTTCCGACTGCGGCCAGATGCGCTTCGTCGTTTGTAAAACGCGCCCGTCGCGGCCCATTTGATCGTAGGCACCACCCCGGAGAGCATCGCTCCCCTGGGTTGCCGCCCAGTCGGTCAGCCGGGCGGCGAGGGGGAGCAGGCTGGCATCGTCCAGCAACCTTGCGGCATCGCGCAGCAACCAAGCCCATTCGAAATGGTGTCCGGGCTCTAGAATCACCCCCTCTGGCCCCGTGGGGTTCCCATCGGCGTCGAAAAACTCACCCAGCACGCCGGGCTGCGGCGCATAGAAGCGCGTGCGGAACAGCGCGATTAGGTCCTGCACACCCGTCCGATAGGCGGCATCGCCGCTAACGTCGAGCAACGCCAGCGCTGCTTCGAACAGATGCATATGCGGGTTCTGCACCAGCCCGCACTTTTCGATCGCCCAATCGGCGGCGGCTTCTGCCGCGAGCCAACCTTGCGGCAGGCGCAACTTGGCCTGGATCAGGCCCCAGGTTTCGGCGGCGAGGGCCAGGGCTTCGGCTTGCTTACGGCCCAACCGTGCGTAATGGGCGAGGGCGAAGAGAATGAAGGCGTGGGCGTAAAAATCCTTGCGCCCATCGAGCAGGCTGCCGTCCCGGCGCAAGCTGAACACCCAGCCGCCGTGTTTTCGATCCTGAAACCGCTCGGTCAGCGTGGCGAAGGCATAATCGGCCAGGGCGTGATGGTCGGATCGGTCGAAACGATGGGCCGCGGCGCTCCACAGATAGAGTTGCCGCGCACAGACCATCGAACGACGCTGGTCGGGGCCGGTCGGGGCCAGGGTTTTCGAATCCAGGCGCTCGAAAAACCCCCAGGCCTCCCGGTCAATCCCGTGGTTTGCCCAGAGCGGCAGATGCGCTTCCAGTAGCCACGCACGGCAACGCGCCACCCAGGCACTCTGATCCAACGAGAGGGACACGATCAATAATCCTCGGGTAGATGCTCGGCTTCCGCCAAATCGCTGAAGCGGGTGGTATTGCCGTCGAAATGCACGACGACGCGGCCAATGGGGCCGTGGCGCTGCTTGGCGATATTTATTTCGGCGCGATTATGGTAACGATCCATTTCGGCTTTCCACGCGTCATGCTCGGCGGTGCCTTCGGGCGGCTCTTTGCGGGCGAGGTAATATTCCTCGCGGTAAATGAACATCACCACGTCGGCGTCTTGCTCAATCGAGCCCGATTCGCGCAGGTCCGAGAGTTGCGGGTGTTTGTCTTCGCGGTTTTCCACCTGGCGGGAGAGCTGCGACAGGGCAATCACCGGCACGTCCAATTCTTTGGCGATGGCTTTGAGCCCACGGGTGATTTCCGAGACTTCCTGCACGCGGTTGTCACTGCTGGAGCGATCCGTGCCGCGCAGAAGCTGAAGGTAATCGACAACGATTAAATCGAGATTGGATTGCCGCTTCAACCGCCGCGCCCGCGTGCGGACCGAGGTGATCGACAGCGCTGGTGTGTCGTCAATAAAGAGGCTCAAGCGCTCTAACTGCTGGCTGGCGATCACCAGCCGCTCGAAATCATCGGGCTGCAAATCGCCGCGCTGGATGCGGTGCGATTGGATTTGTGACACATCTGCAAGCACGCGGGTCGCAAGCTGTTCGGACGACATTTCGAGACTAAAAAACGCCACCGAATGCTTGCGCTGCGTCTCCGGGTCTTTAACCGCGCGCGCAGCATTATAGGCGATATTGGTCGCGAGCGCGGTTTTCCCCATCGAGGGGCGGGCGGCGAGAATTATTAGATCTGAATTATGCAGGCCACCAAGCAGTTTATCCAAGTCTCGCAGACCGCTGGGCACGCCCGCAAGCTTCCCGTCGCGCCGATACGCGGCTTCGGCCATGCGCAGGGAGGCGGTAATCGCCTGATGAAACGGCTGAAACCCCGTATCGATATCGCCGACCGTCGCTAGATTGAACAATTGCTGCTCTACCAGTTCAATCTGCGTCTGGGCAGTTTGGTCGGGCAGCGGGCTGAAGGCTAGGTTTACGGTTTCCTCGCCGATTTCGATCAACTGGCGGCGGATAAAGAGTTCGTGAATCACCCTGCCATAATGTTCGGCGTTGATGACCGAGACGAGCGAGCCCGCCAGCGTCATCAAATACTGAAACCCACCGACTTCGGTGAGATCTTGATTCGACTCGAAATATTGCTTGAGGGTGATCGGATCGGCGATTTGACCCCGGTCGATCAACTTGCCGACGGCTTCGAAGATTTTACCGTGAATGCGGT
>NZ_LAJY01000126.1 GCF_000963705.1 Elstera litoralis
GCGGGCGACGGCCAGCGCGCGCCACCAGGGCGGCAGCGACGAGCCCTTTAACTCCAGCATGATGACGCTGGCCGATTTCACCGCATTCTGGGCATCGCCGGTGGAGCCGCGCACCGATTGCGCGTTGGCCGTCTGAGGGAGGGTCCCGAGGCCGAAAACCGCAAGCCCCAACCCCGCCGTTAGCATTATTTTGGCGGCTTTCTGCGCGAACCCCATACCCATTCCCCGATACATCCTCTTGCGTGAAGGCCGTTTGACGCCTATGTGCCTTGCTGACCTTCGTCGAAACCAGCGGAAGACCCATGCCTGTTTGCACCCTATCAGACCGTGCTCTGATTGTCGTCACCGGCTCCGAGCGGGTCAGCTTTCTCAATGGCTTATTGACCAATAGCCTCGCTGCGGTCGAACGGGGGGAGGCGGTTTATGCCTGCCTGCTGACGCCGCAGGGTAAATTCCTGTTCGATTTCTTCGTGCGGGCTGATGGAGATCGCCTGCTGCTCGAGGTCGATGCCGCGCGCCGGGCCGACTGCCTGCGCCGCCTCTCGCTCTACAAGCTGCGCGCCGACGTGAGCCTTGCGGTGGACGATGGCTACCGTGTGTTGGCGGGCTTCGGCACGCCAGCCCCAACGGGGGGCATCGCCTTTGCCGATCCGCGTCATTCCAAGCTCGGCTGGCGGGCGTGGTGGCCGGTGGCAACCCCGCTGCCAGCGGGTGTTGATGCCCCCTTTGCCCCTGGCGCGACGCCCTGGCTCGATCTCGCGCTGACCGCTGCGAATGCCGTGGCGGTGCTGGCGGGTGGGGACGCCCCCAATCCCATCGGGGGCGGTGCGGTTTCGGTTCCTGCGGCCGAAGCCTATCATCGCCACCGCATCACCCTCGGCGTGCCCGACGGCGGGATCGATCTTGAGCCGGAGCGCTCGATCTTGCTGGAATTCAACCTCGATAGTCTGAACGCTATCGATTTCCAGAAGGGCTGCTACATCGGCCAGGAACTCACCGCCCGCACCAAATATCGCGCCGTGCTGAAGCGCAAGGCCCAGCCGGTCCGCCTCGACGGCCCTGTGCCGCCGCCGGGTACGCCGATTCTGGCGAACGGTAAGGAGGCGGGCGAGTTGCGCTCTGCCGTTCCGGGCCTTGGCCTCGCCCTGATCCGTCTGGACGCCGACCCGGCCCAGGACTGGATGGCGGATGGAACGCGGGTGATGCGGCTTGCCTAATGGCTGAGCTTCAGCCCGATAATCCCGACGACGATCAACCCGACGCAGAGAAGTTTTACCAGCGTCGCGGGCTCGCCCAGCAGGGCGATGCCTAAGATCACCGTGCCCACTGTGCCGATGCCGGTCCAAACCGCGTAGCCGGTGCCGACGGGTAGGGTTTTCAGCGCCAGGCCGAGAAAGCCGACGCTGAGGATCATGCTGACGCCGGTGGCGACGCTCGGCCATAGGCGCGAGAAGCCGTCGGTATATTTCAGACCGATGGCCCAGCCGATCTCCAACAGGCCTGCAATGAAAAGATAGATCCACGCCATCGGCTTTAGGCTCCTGAGATTTCTCTCAGCCAATCAACCCGAGCGGCTCGAACGGGTCAAGAGCGGGGAGAGTTTGGCTGAGCCCCCAGGTTTCCTTAGCGAGGCTGGCGATATAGCGCTGCATCGGCAGGCTATGGATCAAATCGCCCGCCTGAAGCTTGGTGAGATCGGGCGCGGTGCCGATCATGCCGCCTTTCACCTTGCCGCCTAAAACGAAATGGGGCGCGGCAGTGCCGTGGTCGGTTCCGGCGCTTTTATTCTCCCCGGCCCGGCGACCGAATTCCGAATAGGTAGCGATGACGAGCCGGTCCCACACGCCCTGCTCCTTGGCGAAGGCGCGTAGGGCGGCAAGCCCGGCGGCAAGCTCGCCCAACAACCGCGCGTGGGTGCCGAGTTGGTTCACATGAGTGTCGAACCCGCCGTGGCTGAGCTTCGCCACTTCGATTTTGCTATCGGCGGCGAGCAAGCGGGCCAGTTCGGCGCATTGCTTGCCGAAAGCATGCTGCGGGAAGGCGGCGAGCCGCTTTTCCAAAGCCTCATTGCCCTCGATGCGCTTCAAGTCGGCGGCGACTTTCTGCGCGACCGTTCCGGCGACGGCTTGCGTGCTGAGCAGATGCTGCAAGGCCGGGGTTTCCGCTGGGGCCTCGGCGGGGGCCGGCAGGGAGAGGCCGCGCCGGGTAAAATTCTTCACCGAATCCATCACCACGAACCGCCGGCTCGCAACGCCGCTTTCGGCGGGGGCGGGCAGCAGCGGGCCGAGCACGGGCCGCCCGAAGATCACCCCCTCGGCGGAGGTTTCGGCGGGCGGGCGCTGGGCGGCGAACAGGCGCGACACCCAGCCTTCCGGCACCACCTCGTCGGAGCCCGAGGCCGCGTCCCAAATTTCAATCGAGCGGAAGTGCGAATGGTTCGGGCGCTCATAGCCGATGGATTGCACTACGGCCATTTCGCCCGCCTCCCACATCGACACCATCGGCGTCAGCGCGCTATGCAGGGCGGCGGTATCGTTGAGCATCACCAGTTGGTCGACCGGCAGCCCCAGGGTGGGGCGCAGAGCGCGATAGGCATCGTCGCGGAAGGGCACGAGCGTGTTCAGCCCATCGTTGCCGCCTTGAAGCTCGATGAGGATCAACATCCGGTCCCAACGGGGGGCAGCCGCGAGGCTGAGGCGGGGAATGAGAAAGCCGCAGGGCAGAATCATCGGGGCAATCGCCGCCGAGAGGCCGCGCAGCAGGCGACGACGACTGGGGTCGGTTTCCCGGGACGTTAGGTTCACCATAGAAACCTCCTATTTGACCTGATAGGCCGGATCGCGCAGCAGCGCGTCGAGATCGGGGGCGATGCTATTGGCGGGCAGTGGCGCGACCGGGGCGGCGGGCGGGTTCTGCCGGGGCGGCAGCGCCAGCAAGGTCACGCTGAGGGGGGCTTGCGGGGCCACGGCGCGCAAACCATCGGCGGAGAGCGATTGGCCGCGCACCAACCGGTCGATCACTTCGCGCCGTTGCAGCAGCGTATCGGTATTGATCCAGGCCGTGCCGCCGGGCCAGCCACGCACAGTGGGCGGCTCGAACAGATCTTGCCCGAGGCGGCGCACTTGCTCGGCGGCTTGATCGGGGGGCAGGTTTTGCAAATTCAGCCGGTGCAGCGTGCCGACGACGAGATCGACGGGCGATTTCGTCAAGCGCCCCCGGTTTTCCGGCGACCAGAAGGCATCGGATTCGAGTAATGCCGCCAGCGCCCGATCGATCCGCCAATCGCCCGCAAACTGCCGTTCGATCGGGGCGAGGGTGGCGGCGTCGGGCGTATCCGACACGAACTCCAGCCAGAGTTTGTTTAAGATGAATTTCGCCGTTTGCGGGTCGTCCAGCACCAGATCGAGCACGTCTTGCCCGTCGAAGGGGCCGGATTTGGCGAAGATCATCTTCACGTCCGGGTCAATCGCGCCGGGGTTCAGCTTGAAGCGCCCGGTGGGTTGATCGACGGTCCAACCGGCAAAAGCGCGCGCGGCCTGCTTAATATCGTCTTCGGAGTAATGGCCTTCGCCCAGGGTGAAGAGTTCGAAAAGCTCGCGGGCGAAATTCTCGTTCGGGCCTTGGCGGCGGTTTTGGGTCGTGTCGAGATAGAGCATCATCGCGGGATCGCGGGCAGTCGCCGTCAGCAACCCCCGAAAATCGACCAGTCCCAGCCGCCGGAAAGTGAGGTTCTGCCGCACCAGGGCTTCGGGGTCGCGCACCTTATTGAAGCTGCTGACGAAATGATTGTGCCAGAACAAGACCATCCGTTCGGTGAGCGGCGAGGGGGTGGCGAGCATTTCCTGCATCCACCAGGCCTTCATCGCCTTGCCTTGCGCGCTGATCTTCTCTTCCCACGCCTTGCGCTCGTCGGCGGCCATCTGGCCGATGCGGCTGAAATTGGCGCGGTCCTGGCCGAGGAAATCGGGCAGCGGCGTCACGGGGGTGCGCCGGGTTTCCGCCAGCAAGAGTTCAACCGCTTGAGTTCGGCTTAAGGGCGCAAGGCGGCTGAAATCGGCCGGGGTTGCGCCAAAGCCGACCCGGTCCATCAGGTGCCGGGTTTCGGCGGGATCGAGAGCGAGGGCGGGAAAACTCAGGAGCGGGGCGAGAAGCAAGCCGATCCAGGTTATGCGACGCGGGCGCCGGGAGAAAAGCGATGCCATCGTGCCTCCTGAGGGTCAGGGTTCGCGTTAACGCTTTTTTTACTTCTGAACTATGGCAAGAATCCGCCTAAGTTCGCGATATTTGCATCACAGCCCCCTAAAACACGAAAAGCGGCCGAAGCCGCTTTTCTGAGCGTGCCGAGAAAACTCCGCTTACGCCGAGGTATTCACCTGCGCGCCTGCTTCGCCTTTGGCGACGCCGACCATTGCCGGGCGCAGCAAGCGGTCGTGGATGCGGTAGCCCGATTGCAGCACTTGCACCACGGTTCCCGTCGGCTGGCCGGTATTGGGGACTTCGAAGACGGCTTCGTGCAGGTTCGGATCGAAAATTTGGCCCATCGGCTCGATCCGCGTCAGGCTCCGGCGCTCGAAAATGGCGAGAAGTTCGCGTTCGGTCGCCTCGACGCCGGTGACGAGCGCTTTCACGGTTTCATCTTCCGACGGCGGCACGGCATCGAGCGCGCGGCGCAGATTGTCGGCGACCGACAGAAGATCGCGCGCAAAGCCCGATACGGCGTATTTCGACGCGTCTTCGCGGTCGCGTTCGGCCCGGCGGCGGGTGTTTTCCGCCTCGGCCAATGCGCGCAGGGCTTGATCCTTATAATTCGCAACTTCGGCTTGAAGCGCGACGATCACCTCGAACGGATCGGGTTGCGGCTGAGCTTGCGCCGCCGTTTCTTCCGTTCCGGTTTCCGGGGTCTGTTGAGCTTCGGACATAGGATACTCCTGGTAAACAAAAGTGCGTGTTATAGCAAATCCCGAGCCCGTGGGGACACGGGCGACGACGCATTTGCGTCAAAGATACCAAGCGTTAGCGCCATCGGTGCTAACGCAAAATTCGGCCAATTAGCTTGGCAGTATAATCGACCATCGGGATGATCCGGGCGTAATTCAGCCGGGTGGGGCCGATCACGCCGATCGCGCCGATGATCTGGTCGCGGGCGTTTGTATAGGGTGCGAGCACGACCGAGCAACCGGCTTGCGCGAAAAGCGGGTTTTCCGCGCCGATATAAATCTGCACACCCTCGGCGGCATTGGCGGCTTCGAGCAGCCGCAACGCCCCTTCCCGCGCTTCAAGCGCCTGGAAAAGGCCGCGAATCCGCTCCAAATCGCCCAACGCCGTCACATCTTCGAGCAAATGGGCCTGACCGCGTACAATCAGATAGCCATCATGGCGATCCGCCTCGCTTTCGGCCCAAACCGCCAACCCCTGTTCGACCAACCGACTGGTGAGGCTGTCGAGATCGGCGCGTTGGGCCGTCATTTCCGCCGTCACCACCGCGCGGGTTTCGGCGAGCGTTTGGCCGGTGAGGCGGGCGTTCAGATAATTGCTGGCCGTTGTGAGCGCCGACGGCGGCAGGCCGAGCGGCAGATCGAGCACGCGGTTTTCCACCTGCCCATCGGTGCTGACCATCACCACCAGCGCCCGATTGGGGCCGAGCGCGATGAATTCGATTTGCCGCAGCGCGCCTTCGCGCTTGGGCGCCATAACAAGGCCCGCGCAGCCCGACAGGCCGGAGAGGGCGGATGAGGCTTCTTCCAGCACCTGTTCCAACGAGCGCCCGCGCACGGCGCATTGGGCATCGAGCGCCTGACGCTCCTGGGCGCTGATCGCGCCGATTTCCAGCAAGCCATCGACGAACAGCCGCAACCCCGCCTCGGTAGGCACCCGCCCGGCGGAGGTATGGGGCGCGAACAGCAGGCCAACCTCTTCCAAATCGGCCATGACATTGCGAATGGTGGCGGGCGACAGGGTGGTTCCCAGACGGCGCGAGAGGGTGCGGCTGCCGATTGGCTCCCCGGTTTCCACATAGGCATCGACGATATGCCGGAAAATCTCGCGGGATCGGTCGTTCAGTTCCGAAATAACCGATACCATGCCGATGGGGGCTCCCTTCTGGTGCGTAACAAAACCTGAGTTAAATTTAGGAAGCACGGGGCGGAACGTCAATCATTCGGGGCTCGGCTTTCCGCGTCGGGCCAGCGGATGATGCGCGGCGACCATCGCTTTCAGGCGCGGCGCGGCGACATGGGTGTAAATCTGCGTCGTGGCGATATCGGCATGCCCCAGCAGCATCTGCACCGAGCGCAAATCGGCCTCGCCTTCCACCAGATGCGTGGCGAAACTATGCCGGAGCACGTGGGCGGAAACCCGTTTCGGGTCGATCCCCGCCGTCACCGCCAACTGCTTCAGCGTCGATGTGACCCAAAAGCGCGTGATCGGCTTGGTCGAGCCCGCTTCTGGGAACAGATAGGGCGAGGTTTGCTTGTCGGCTAAGAACTGGTCGCGCAGCGGCAAATAAAGCGCCAGCGCGGTTTGCGCCGCTGGCGTGAGCGGCACCAGCCGGTCTTTCTCCCCCTTACCGCGCACAGTGATGGCGTCGGGCGGCGGGGCAGTGCCGCGCGTGCGGAAGGGGGCGAGGGGTAGGAAGCAGAGTTCGCTGACGCGCAGGCCCAAGCCGTAGATGAGTTCGATGATGAGCTTGAGGCGGGTCGCGCCCGGTTCATCGCGGGTGGCAGCGGCGGTCAGCAGCGCGTCGATTTCGGCTTCGGAGAGCAGTTTGGGCAGGGGACGGCCCAGGCGCGGCATCTCCAGCCCGGCGGAAGGATCGTCGCCCCGGCGGTCGTCGAGATAGAGAAAGCGATAGAATTGCCGCAAAGCCGCCCGTCGCCGGGCTGCCGTGCGCGGCGAATAGCCCTCGACCCCCAACTGCTGCACATAGGCCCCGAGATCGGCGGCACTGGCGCGGGCAAGGTCGGTCTGGCGCAGGGCAAGAAACCGCCCGGTCGCCGATAGATCGTCGCGGTAGGCCTTTAGGGAGTTGGCCGAGAGGCCGCGTTCGGCCATCAGCATTTCGAAAAAAGCGTCGAGATGCGGATCGATACTCATAGCCCGGCCTGGATCAGGCTTTCGAGCGCCAGCGCCCGCGCGCTTTCCTCCAGCCCGGCATAGCGTAACGCCGAAATCAGCGCGCCTAAGTGCAACGCTTCGCCGGGGCCGGGGGTGCGCCCGTCCGAGAGGATTAGGCTGAGGATGGCGACTTCACCGACGCGGCCCGCAAGCCCCGCCGCGCGCAGGCGCAGCCAGCCGGCGGCATCGTCGAAAGCCTCGCCACTGCGATTGGTCGGGGTTGCCAGAAAATCCCAGGCGAAGGGCGGCAGCGGCTCTTCCAGCCCGTCGAAGGCGGCGAAGACCAGGGCGACC
>NZ_LAJY01000127.1 GCF_000963705.1 Elstera litoralis
GGATTTGGAAAAGAACGGGCTGGAACTCGAATCGGTCTCGCTGACCAGTTTGGATCAAACCGACAAGCAGTTCTTCAACCCGAATAATGCGTTCGACGCCGAAGGCCTGACCCGTCTGACCGAACAGACCGAAGCGCGGCGCAAGCAGCGCAACGATGTGGAGCAGGATACGGAAATGCAGGTGCGCGCCAAGAATTTGGACGCCAACCGCCAGAAGCTCGCCATCGAAAAAGACCAGGAATTCGCCCAACTCAGCCAGCAGCGGGAAATTGAGACCGCGCGCGCCGAACAAATGGCGCTGATTGCAACCCAACAGGCTAACCGCAATCAGGAAGCCGAAGCCGTGAAGGTGGAAGCCGACCGGCAAATCAGCCAAAAGCGCATCGACGCCGAACGGCAAGTCAAAGCGGCGGAAATCGATAAGAATCTCGCCATCCGCACCCAGGAAATCGATGTGGAGCGGAACACGCAGGTCTTAACTGCCGAGCAGCGTCGAGAGGTGGAAATCGCCCGGCAGAATACGCAAATCGCCATCTCGCAAAAGTCGCGCGACCAGTCGGAAGCCGAAGCCGCCGCCAATCTTGCCCGCGCCGAAGCAGCCAAGGCTGAAGAAGCCGTGACCACCGCCCGCCAGGTCGCCGCCGCCGAGCGTGAAAAATCGATCCAATTGATCGAAGCCGAAAAGCTCGCCGAACAAAATGCCATCGCCGTGCGCGTTTCCGCCTCTGCCGAAAAGGAAGCGGCGATGGACCGCGCCGAGGCCATCACGATTGAAGCCAAAGCCAAGCAGGAAGCCGCCCTGGCCGAAGCCGAGGGCCGCCGGGCGCTGAATGCCGCGCTCAATACGCTGTCCGCCGCCCAGATCGATTTGCAAGTGCGCACGCTGCTGCTGCAACAGCTCCCCGCCATTCTGGAGAAAGCCGTGAAGCCGATGGAGCAGATCGACTCGATTCGCATCGTCCAGGTGACGGGCCTCAACGGTGACGGAAACGGAGCAAGCGGCGCTACCGGCAGCGGCGGCGCGACCTTCCCGGAGCAGGTGATGAACTCCGCCCTGCAATATCAGGTGGCAAAGCCGATCATCGACGCGGTGATGAAAGACGCGGGCCTCTCGAACGCCGGAATTACCGGCATCGCCGAATCGCTCGTGCCGATGCTGAGCCCGAAACCCGAAGCCCCGGATCAACCCCAGAATCAGATCCAGAATCAACCCCAGGAATAACCCGTGCCCGCCGCCCCGCTTTTCGTGTTCGATGGGGACTGCGTTCTGTGCAGCCGCACGGTCCGCTTCGTTCTGCGGACCGAAACGGCACCCGTGGTTCGCTTCTGTGCGGTACAGTCGGAGGCCGGGCAGCGCATCGTCGGCGCGCTGGGGCTCGCGGCGATGCCGGAGACGTTTCTCTTTGTCGAAAATGGCAAAACCTATGGCCGGTCGGAGGCCGCGTTTCGGCTTGCGGCCTACCTGCGCGCGCCGTGGCGTTGGTTGCGGTTTCTCAGGTTTCTGCCGCGCGGGCCGACCGATAGGGCCTATGATTGCGTCGCCCGCAACCGCTATCGCTGGTTCGGGCAGCACACGACCTGCCTGATTCCGGTTCCAGAGCAGCGGGCGCGGTTTTTGGCGGAATAATGATCCCGCCTCCCCTGCGCCCATCCCTAAACCTGTTGATTGCGCCGCCACTGCTGGCCGTAAGCTTCGGCCAACTCTAGGAAAGCCCGTAGAATTGGTCGGCGGCGGCGGGCTTCTTGGCACACGACATATTCGGTACAGCCCGCCACCGGGCCGACGGTTGCCAAGGAGCGTTTAACCAAGCGGCGGTCGTCCCCCGTTTCCGAATCGAAAATCAGGCTGACGCCCAAGCCATGCGCGGCGGCCTCGCGGATCGCCTCGCGCGTCGCCACTTGGATGGTCTCGCGCGCGGTAATCTGGTGCCGATCCAAAAGCGCGAGAGTAACGGCGCGCGTGGTGGAGCCCGGCTCGCGCAGCAGCAGCGTCACCCCGGCCAGCGCGGCGATTGGTATATTGTTCAACGCCGCCAACGGATGATCGACCGCCATCACCGCCACTAGCGGATCTTCACCAATCGGTACGAAATGCAGCCCCGGAACCACTTTCGGATCGGCAACGATGCCGATATCGGCGACACCATCGATAATCTGCTTCAGCGCGGCGGGGGCATTGGTCACCGCCAGCGAGATTTGCGGCTGCGGATACTGCTGACGGAACCGCGCCAGCAGAGAGGCGGCGTGCAGCGGGCCATCGGCCACCACCTGCAACGCGCCGCCGAGATCGACCGTCGAGCGGTCGCCCAGCAGCGCTTGAATTTGATCCGTCACATCGGTGAGGCGCACCGTGAGCCCGTAAAGCTCGTGCCCCAGGCTGGTCAAAACCAGCGCGCGGCCTTCCCGTGCAAATAACCGCACTTGATACTGCGCCTCCAACCCTTTGATCTGTTCCGACAAAGTTGGTTGCGACACGCCCAAGGTCCGCGCCGCCCGGCTCATGCTGCCTTCGCGCGCCACGGCGTGAAAGGCGCGAATCTGATGATAATTCAACATTTTCTCCCCATGCCGCCCATCGGCCACGCATAGGCATTACCTATAATATATTACGAATATATGGATTGGACCGAATTTGATGAAATCCCTATCCTGCGCCTCGTTAGCCGTATGTCAGTGAGGGAGAAGCCGATGAGCCGCATCGAAGCCGTAATTTTCGATTGGGCGGGCACGATGATCGACTTCGGCTCCCACGCGCCGATGGGCGTGTTCGTCGAACTCTTTCGCCGCAATGGGCTGGAGGTTTCCGTCGCCGAAGCGCGCGTGCCGATGGGGCTGCCCAAACGCGCCCATATCGCGGCGATGCTAACGCAACCGCGCATCGCTGCTGCTTGGCAGAGCGCGTTCGGCACCGCTGCCAGCGAAGCCGATATCGACCGGCTCTATGCCGAATTCGGCCCGATGAATGTGGCCGTTGCCGCGCAATTCGCCGATTTGGTGCCGGGCGCGCTCGCGATTGTCGAGCGGCTGAAGGCCGATGGCGTGAAGATCGGCTCCACTACCGGCTATACCCGCGCCATTATCGAACAGGTGCTGCCCGTCGCAGCCTTACAAGGTTATGCGCCGGAAGTCGTCGTTTGCGCCGACGATCTGCCGGAAGGCCGCCCCGGCCCGATGATGATGCACCAGTGCTTTAAAATCCTCGGCCTCGCCGATCCGGCCCGCGTGGTGAAGGTGGATGATACCGAACCCGGCATCGCCGAAGGGCTCGCGGCGGGCACTTGGACCGTCGGCGTCGCCGTGTCGGGCAATGCCGTCGGCCTCACCGTCGCCGCCTGGAACGCCCTTTCCCCCACAGCCCAGGTCGAGCTTCGCCGCGCCGCCAGCCAAAAGCTGTTCGACGCCGGGGCGCATTTCGTCGTCGATACCGTCACGGATCTGTTGCCGGTGCTCGATACCATTCGCGGCAGGCTCGCCGCCGGACAATTACCAACCGCTTAACGCCCCATCCCCTCCGATTTAAGGATAGAAAAATGCCTGTTTCGCTGAAACTTGGGACGATGCTCACCGCCGCCCTGCTGCTGTCGGGCACTGCCCTCGCGCAAACCAAGCTGAGCGTTTACACCGCCCTTGAGAACGACCAACTCGGCCCGTTCAAAAAGGCTTTCGAAGAGGCCAATAAGGGCATCGAAATCACTTGGGTACGCGATTCGACCGGGATCATTACTGCGCGCGTGTTGGCCGAAAAAGCCAATCCGCAGGCCGATGTGATCTGGGGCGTCGCCCTCTCCTCCGTGCTGATGTTCGACGCGGCCGGCATTCTGGAAGCCTATGCGCCGCAGGGCCTCGCCGACCTGAAGCCGAGCTTCCGCGATAGCGCCAACCCGCCGAAATGGACCGGGATGGATGCCTTCCTGTCGTTTGCCGCCGTCAATCAGCCGGAATTCGCCAAAACCGGCGCCGCCCCGATCAAAACCTGGGCCGATCTGCTGCAACCGCAGTTGAAGGGCAAGCTGGTCATGCCGAACCCCGCCTCCTCCGGCACGGGCTATCTGCAAGTCGCGGGCTGGTTGCAGTCGATGGGTGAGGAAAAAGGCTGGGCCTATATGGATAAGCTGCATGAGAATATCGCGTCTACACCCATTCCGGTTCGGCCCCACACGTACAATCGGCCAAGGGCGAGCGCACCGGCTCGGTCGGGATCGATATGCGCGCCGTGCGCGAAAAGAATAATGGCGCGCCGCTCGATGTGATCGTGCCGACCGATGGCATTAGCTGGGATATGGAAGCGACCGCGCTTGTCAAAGGCCGCCCCAACGCCGATGCCGCCAAGAAGCTGATCGACTTCACCGTCTCAAAAGCCGCCCACGAGCTGTACGGCAAATCCTACGCCGTCGTCGGTCATAAGGACGTGAACGCCGCGCCGAAGAATTATCCCGCCGATGCGGAAGCCAAAATGCTGAAAATGGACTTCGGCAAAATGGCCGCCGACCGCGATAAGGTTCTCGCCGAATGGACGCGCCGTTATGATGGCAAATCGGCCCCGAAGAACTAAGACTAAGGTTTAAAGCCGGTTGGGGAGCCGGGGTTCGCCTCGGCTCCCTCCCTTTCGCGCCGCCGGAGGTTGCCATGACCCGCCTACTCGACGAGACAGTGCCCATGACCGCCGCCGCCGACGTGCCCCCGGTCCCGCCGTATCTGTCGATGCGGGGGGTGAACAAATGGTTTGGAAAATTCCAGGCGCTGCGCGGCATCGATCTCGATATTCCCCCCTCCAGCTTCGTCTGTTTCCTCGGGCCGTCGGGCTGCGGGAAATCGACCCTGCTGCGCGCCATCGCCGGGCTCGACCGGCAGGATGAGGGCAGTATTTTTCAGGCCGGGCGCGATATTTCGCAGCTTCCGCCGGGCCAGCGCGATTTTGGCATCGTTTTTCAATCCTATGCGCTGTTCCCCAACCTTAGCGTCGCCGAAAACGTCGGCTATGGGCTGGTGAACCGCCGCGTGCCGAAGGCCGAACGGCAGCGTATCGTTGAGGAACTGCTGAGCGTCGTCGGCCTCGCCGGATCGGGCGGGAAATTCCCCAGTCAGCTTTCCGGCGGTCAGCAACAGCGCGTCGCCCTCGCCCGCGCGCTGGCGGTGGAGCCGGGCCTCCTATTGCTCGATGAGCCGCTGTCGGCGCTCGACGCCCGCGTGCGTCTGCGGTTGCGCGCCGAAATCCGCGACCTACAACGCCGCCTCGGCATCACCACGATCATGGTCACCCACGATCAGGACGAGGCGCTGACGATGGCCGATGTGATCGTGGTGATGAGCGATGGGTGCATTGAGCAAATCGGCAGCCCGCAAGATATTTACACCCGCCCGGCCAGCCTATTCGTCGCCGATTTCGTCGGCGTGATGACTGCCGTCTCGGGGGAGATTCTCAGCCCAGGTCAGGTGCGCTGCGGCAGTCAGGTCTTTGCGGCAGAAACGGGAGGCCTCCGCGGCCCCGTCGAAATCCGCATCCGCCCGGAAGCCCTGCATCTGGCCGAGACGCACGACAGCCCCGTCAACCGCATCGACGGCACCATTGCCACCGTCACCTTTCACGGCCCCAGCCTGCAACTGGAACTCGACTGCGGCCTTGCCCGCGATGTGCCGTTGCGGCTTGATGTCGGCCAGCATTACCAACAGGGCCGCAACCTCACCCCCGGTGCGCCGATGGGCGTGATCGTGCCGCCTGCCGCCCTGCATCTATTCCCGGCGGGTTGAGGCGATGACGGCCCTTCAGCCCAGCGCCCGCGCGCCCCTCCACCTCGAGCCCTTGCCTTACGCGCGGGGCTCGCCGCGATTGTCGCGGGGCTGGTGCTCGGCATCGCCGTGCCGTTAGTGTGCCTGTTCCAACTGGCGCTCGAATCGCGCGACGGGCATTTCGTGGGCGCGGAAAACCTGCTGCGGTTTTTTGCGACCCCCAGCCTCGCCCAATCGGTGTGGAACAGTTTCTGGACCGCCGGGGTCGTGGTGCTCATCACCGTCCCCGTGGCCTTCGGCTATGCCTATATGCTGACGCGAACCTGCGCCAAGGGGCGCGGCGCGTTCAACGCCATCGCGGCGATCCCGCTGCTCGCGCCCTCCGTTCTACCCGCGATTGCGCTGATTTATCTGTTCGGCAATCAGGGGCTTTTGCGCCCAATTCTGCCGGAGGGTTTCGATATTTACGGGCCGTGGGGCATTATCATGGCCCATGTGTTTTTCACCTTCCCGCAGGCGCTCATCATTCTCGTGACCGCGCTCGCCACCGCCGACGCGCGCCTGTACGAGGCCGCCGCGAGCTTGGCCACGCCCGCGCGCCGGATCTTCTTCACCATTACCCTGCCGGGCGCGCGCTATGGGCTGGTGGGGGCGGTTTTCGTCGTTTTTACCAAGGTCATCACCGATTTTGGCGTGGCGAAGGTGATCGGCGGGCAGTTCAACGTGCTGGCGACCGATGTGTATAAGCAGGTCGTCGGCCAGCAGAATTTCCCAATGGGGGCCGTGATCGGGCTTGTGCTGCTGCTGCCTGCGCTGGCCGCCTTTCTGGTGGACCGCGCCGTTCAGCGCCGCCAGCAGGCGCAACTGACGGCGCGCGCCGTGCCGCTGGTGCCGCAACCGGAGGGCCGGAGAGATGGGCTCGCGCTGGGCTATGGGCTGTTGGTCGCCGCCCCAATTCTGCTGATCCTGGGGATTTCCGCCTGGGCCTCCGTCGTCAGCTATTGGCCCTATAATCTCGAACTCACCCTGCGCCACTATGATTTCGACGAGGTCGACGCCCAAGGCTGGACCGCCGTGTGGAACACGCTGCGCCTCGGCGCGTGGAGCGCCTGTATCGGCACGCCCTTGGTCTTCGTTGCCGCCTATCTGCTCGACCGAACCAAGGACGCACCGCGCCTCGTTACCCTCGGGCGCGCGATTATGCTGATCCCGCTGGCGGTGCCAGGGCTGGTGATGGGGCTCGCCTATATCTTCTTTTTCAACGCGCCGTGGAACCCGCTGAACCTGCTGTATGGAACGTTGGCGATTCTGATCCTCAATACGGTGATGCGCCTCGTCCCCGTCACCTATGTGACCGCGACGACCGCGCTCACCGCCATCGACCGGGAGTTCGATGCGGTCGGGGCGTCGCTGAAAGTGCCGGTGTGGCGCACGTTCTTCCGCGTGACCGTGCCCCTGTGTTTGCCGACGCTACTGGGTATCTGGATCTATTTCTTCACCAATGCCGCCACCACCCTGTCGGCGATCATCTTTCTCTATGTCGCCGGAACGAAAACCGCCTCCATCGCCATTGTCAATATGGACGAAGCGGGCGCGACCGCCTCCGCCGCCGCGATGGGGATGGTGATCGTCGGCCTCTGTGCCGCCGCCAAACTCGTGCAACTCGCCCTCGTCGGCTGGATCGAACGCCGCCGCAAACGCTGGACCGAACGGTAAAGGTATTTCTCATCGATGCGTTATGATCTCGCCGTGATCGGGGCCGGAATCGTCGGCCTTGCCCATGCAACCCTCGCCGCCCGCGCCGGACTAAAAGTGGTCGTGATCGACCGCGATATGCGCGCCAATGGCGCTTCCGTCCGCAACTTCGGCTTCGTCACCGTCACTGGCCAAGGCCAGGGCGATACCTGGCGGCGGGCGCGTTTCAGCCGCGATATTTGGGCCGAAATTGTCCCGCAGGCTGGAATCGACGTGCTGCATAAGGGTTTGGTGATGCTCACCCATTCGCCGGGCGCGCGCCGCGTGATCGAAGAATTCGCGCGGCACCCGATGGGCGAGGAATGTGCTCTGTGGGAGCCGGAGCAAGTGCGCGCCGCCCTACCCTTCGCCCACGGAAACGGCCTGAGCGGCGGACTACACTCCCCGCACGAGTTGCGCGTCGAATCGCGCACCGCCATTCCGAAGCTGGCGGCGTGGTTGGAAGAAACGCAAGGCGTCAGCTTTCGGCGGGGGGTTGCCGTTACAGGCATCGTGCCGGGCCGTGTTGAAACCGCCCTTGGCCCGATTGAGGCGGAAGCGATTGCCGTCTGCCCCGGTCATGATTTCCGCACGCTGTTTCCCGAGGTCATCGCCCGCCATCGCCCGCAGGAGTGCAAGCTGCACATGCTGCGCCTCTCCGATCCGGGCTGGCGACTACCGCACGCGGTGATGAGCGATTTTGGGCTGCTGCGCTATCGCGGCTACCATGTCTGCCCCTCCCAACCGGCCCTGGCGGCGCAATTGCAGCAGGAAGCACCGGAAATTCTGGCGGACGGTATTCATCTGATCGTCGTACAAAGCGCCGATGGCTCGTTGGTCGTCGGCGATTCGCACCATTACGGCGCGACGGTGGATGATTTTGCGCCGGAAAGCGTGGATCGGAAAATCCTCGACCTCGCCCGCAGCACGCTCGACCTCAGCCGGTCGGAGGTTGTTGAACGCTGGGTGGGGGTCTACGGTAGCGCCGAGCAGGATGCCTTCATCGAAACGCCCGACCCGCGCATCGCCATCACCTGCGTCACCAGCGGCACAGGGGCCAGCACCGCCTTTGGGCTTGCGCAGGATTGCCTCGGCCATTACCTCGGGATTTTGCCATGAGCCTGCTCGCCAAACTCACCGATATTTACGAAGGCCGTGCCACCCGCGCCTATGGGTTGACCGACGTCCATCAACTCGCCCACGCCCTGCAATCAGCGGAATTGGCGGCGGAAGCGGGCGAAAGCCCGGCCCTGATCCTCGCAGCCCTGCTCCACGATGTCGGCCATATGGTCCATGAGTTAGGCGAAGACCCGGCCCGCGCCGGGGTCGACGACCGTCACGAGGATTTGGGGGCCGATTGGCTCGCCCAGCATTTCCCCAGGCAGGTGAGCGAGCCCGTCCGCCTGCACGTCGCCGCCAAGCGCTACCTGTGCGCCACCGAGCCCGGCTATACCGAGCTTCTCTCCGAGGATTCGATCCGCTCGCTCGCCCTGCAAGGCGGGCCGATGAGCGCCGAGGAATGCACCGACTTCCGCACTCGCCCGTTCGTCGAAGAAGCCCTGCGCCTGCGCCGCTACGATGATGCGGCGAAAGACCCGAACCGGCAGACGCGGCGGTTCGGAGAGTTCATGGCCGCCTATGGCGCGCTATTTCTCCGGATCGCCGCGCCCCCCCTGGCGGTTTAGCCCAGCGTCGGCATGGTAAACTGCGCGCCCGACCGAATGCCGGTGGGCCAGCGCTGAGTGATGGTTTTCAGGCGCGTGTAGAAGCGCACGCCTTCCGGCCCATGCATGTGATGATCGCCGAACAGGGAGCGCTTCCAGCCGCCGAAGCTGTGGAAGGCCATCGGCACCGGAATCGGCACATTCACGCCGACCATGCCAACTTGAATGCGGTTGCCGAACTCGCGCGCCGCGTCGCCGTCGCGGGTGAAGATGGCGGTGCCATTGCCGAACTCATGGGCATTGATGAGATCGACCGCATCGCTGAAATTTTCCGAGCGCACGACGCCCAAGACCGGGCCGAAGATTTCCTCTTTATAAATCCGCATGTCCGGCGTCACATTGTCGAACAGGCTGCCGCCGAGGAAGAACCCATCCTCATAGCCTTGCAGCTTGAGACCCCGGCCATCGACGACGAGGTTTGCGCCTTCGGTAACGCCCAAATCGATATAGGATTTCACCTTGGCGAAATGGTCAGCCGTGACGAGCGGCCCCATTTCGGCGGCAGGATCGGTGCCCGGTCCGACTTTCAGGGCACGCACGCGCGGCTCCAGCTTTTTCATCAAGGCATCGCCGACGCCGCCCACGGCAACCGCCACCGAAATCGCCATACAGCGTTCGCCCGCCGACCCATAGGCCGCGCCCATCAGGGCATCGACGGCTTGATCGAGATCGGCGTCGGGCATCACGACCATATGATTCTTCGCGCCGCCCAGGGCTTGCACGCGCTTACCGTGCGCCGAGCCAACGCGGTAAATGGTTTCGGCAATCGGGGTTGAGCCGACGAAGGAGATCGCCTGAATATCCGGGTGAACCAGCAGCCGTTCCACCGACTCGCGCCCGCCCTGCACCACCTGGAAGACGCCATCGGGCAGCCCGGCTTCGGTGAGCAAGGCCGCCATTTTCAGCGCGGCGGAGGGGTCTTTCTCAGACGGCTTCAGAATAAAGCAATTGCCCGTGGCGAGCGCCACCGGGGCCATCCACAAGGGCACCATGACGGGGAAATTGAACGGCGTGATCCCGGCAACGACGCCGAGCGCCTGCCGGTTCGACCAGCTATCGATCCCAGGGCCGACCTGTTCGGTATATTCGCCCTTCAGCAGGTGCGGGATGCCGCAGGCGAATTCCACCACTTCCAGCCCGCGCGTTACTTCGCCATCGGCGTCCGAAAGAACCTTGCCGTGTTCGGCGGTCACAATCGCGGCAAGCTCGGCCCGGTCGCGCTCCAGCAGTTCCTTGAACTTGAACATCACCCGCGCCCGGCGCAACGGCGACAGGCCGCCCCAGGCCGGAAAAGCGGCTTTGGCGATAGCAACCGCCGCGTCCACTTCCGCGACATTGGCAAGCGCAACCTTGCCGCTCTGCTCGCCCGTCGCCGGGTTGAACACCGGCCCAAACTGGCCGCTCGTGCCCGCTTGGAGCTTGCCATTAATCCAATGCGAAATCTCTTGAGCCACTTATCTTCTCCCTAAACGGCGACCCAAGATTGGGATTGGGCCGCTGTAACCATAGCGTGAATGACGCGTTCGATCGCAAGCCCTGCCGTGAAATCCACCGCCAACGGGTCAGGCGTCCCGTCGATTGCGCGCAGCAGCGCCGCAAGTTCGATCACTTTCAGATCGTTGAACCCCAGCCCATGCCCAGGGGCCGGGCAGAACAGCCCATAGGGGGGATGCGCGGGTGCGGTCAGGATCGTGCGGAAGCCGCGTGTGGCAGGGTCGCCCGAGGCCGTAAAAAGCTGAAGCTCGTTCATCCGCTCCTGATCGAAAATCAGCGTGCCGCGCGTGCCGTGAATTTCGAACGCCAACCGGTTCTTACGCCCCCAGGCCGCCCGGCTACAGGTGAGCATGCCGGAGGCCCCGGAGGCGAAAGTCACCAGCGCCTGCGCCGCATCCTCATTTTCGACTGCGCCGACTTCGCCCGGTCGATCCGGCAGCGGACGGGTTTTATGCACGGTCTCGATCTGCGCCGTCAGCTTTTCAACCCTGCCCGCGAGCGTATGGGCGAGGCTGACGAGGTGAACCATAATATCGCCGAGCGCCCCAAGGCCCGCTTCCGCCAATTGGCAGCGCCACGACCAGGGAATCTCCGCATCGGCCATATAATCTTCGTCAACAACCCCGCGAAAATGGGTGATCCGCCCGATTTCGCCGCTATCGATCAAGCGCTTCGCTTCGGCGATCAAGGGATTGCGCAGGTAATTATAGCCAAGCTGGTGCGCACCCCAGCGACCCGCGCCACGGAAGCCATGCTTTCGGCATCGGCGAGCGTGAGCCCCATCGGCTTTTCGCACCACACATGCTTGCCCGCCGCCAGTGCCGCTTCGGCCATCTCCCGATGCAGGGCGTTGGGCGTCGTGATCGATACGAGCTGAATGGCGGGATCGGCGATAATTGCGCGCCAATCGGTCACGGCCTCGGCGAAACCATATTCCTCGGCCCGTAACCGCCCCAGCGCCGCGTCGGCATCGCAGAGTTTCAAGCGGCGTGGCGTCGGCACCGAGCCGAACACCGCTTTCACCGAGCCATAGGCGAGCGCGTGGCATTTTCCCATAAAGCCGGTGCCGATCAGCCCAACGCCAATGTCGGCCAGCATCAGACCATCCCCCCGAGTTCGGCGGAAAGGTCTTGCAGCTCCTTGCCGCCTGCCATCAGGTTTTGCAGCGCGTCGATTTCGATGTCGGATTTGGCGTAGGTGCCGAGTGTCTTGCCCCGGTTCAGCACGGTAAACCGATCCCCGACCGCATAGGCGTGACGGACGTTATGGGTAATGAAAATCACCCCCAACCCCTTCTGCCGAACCTGATAGATATATTTCAGCACCATCGAGGTTTGCGCGACGCCGAGCGCCGAGGTCGGCTCGTCCAAAATCAGCACTTTCGCGCCGAAATGGACCGCGCGGGCAATGGCGAGGCATTGGCGCTCGCCGCCCGAGAGCGTGCCAACCGCCTGCTGCGGGTCGCGGATATCGATGCCGATACGGCGCATTTCGTCGCGCGCTACCCGGTCGGCATAGTCGAAATCGATCTGCCGAAACGGCCAGAACCCTTTGACCGGCTCGCGCCCCATGAAGAAGTTCCGCGTGATCGACATGAGCGGGATCATGGCGAGGTCTTGGTAGACCGTGGCGATCCCGGCATCGAGCGCGGCGCGCGGCGAGGTGAAGAGGACCGGCTTGCCCTCGACCAAGAAATCCCCGGAGGTGGGCTTGTGTACGCCCGAGAGCGTCTTAATCAGCGTCGATTTGCCCGCGCCATTATCGCCCAGAAGGCAGAGGACTTCGCCCGGATGCACGGCCATCGAGATGCCTGAGAGCGCAATCACCGAGGCGAAATATTTATGGAGGTCCCGAACCTCGATAATCGGGGTCGATGATGCCATGATTAGCGCTCCCCGGTCACTTTACGGCGAATATAATTATTGAAGATCACCGCGATCAGCAGCATCACGCCCAGGAAGACGCGGAACCAATCGCTGTTCCACCCGGCGAAAAATATCCCCTGCTGCACCACGCCGAAAATAAGCGCGCCGAAGCAGGCCCCGATGACCGAGCCATAGCCGCCGGTCAAAAGGCTGCCGCCGATCACCGCCGCGATAATCGCCTCGAACTCTTTCAGCAGGCCGCGATCCGCCGCCGCCGAGCCGAATTCCATCACCTGACAGGCGGCATAAATCGTGGCGCAAACCGCCGTCGCCATGAACAGGCCGATTTTTACTTTCGTCACTGGCACGCCGACATTGCGCGCCGCATTCGCATCGCCCCCGGAGGCGAAAATCCAGTTGCCGACGCGGGTACGGGTTAACACCCAACCGCCGAGCACGGCCAGAATAAGCCACCAGACCACGACCATCGGCAGCCCGGCCACGACCGGCGCGCCATCAGGATAAGTGCCGATCAGCTTCCACTCAGCCAACTGCCGGAAGAAGGCACCGCCGACGCGCCCGCCGAACAGTGGGGCCAGCCAATCGCTCTCCGCCTTCTCACGCAGCCCGCCGACAATCGTGCGGTTGGTGAAGAAGATTGAGAGCGCCAGCGTGAGCCCGCGCAGAATGAACAGAAAGGCCAGCGAGACGATGAAGGACGGCAGGCCCGTACGGATCACGATCAAGCCGTTCAAGAAGCCAACCGCCAGCGCGCCGGCAAAGGCGAAAATCAGGCACAGCCAAATCGGCACGCCGAAGAAGCTGGCAGGAATGGCGATCATCATGCCGGCAAAGCCGATCATCGAGCCGATGGAGAGATCGAATTCGCCCGCGATCATCAGCAGGCTGGCCCCGATGGCGAGAATGCCGAGTTGGGCCGAAACCGTCAGCCAGTTCATCACCCCATCGGCGGCGAACATGCCGGAGCTGCCCGCCGTAAAGGCGAAAAAGACGAAGACCAGCACCAACCCGGACACCGCGCCCAGTTCCGGACGGTTCAACAGGCGCGACACCCGGCCGACGCGGCGTACGCGCTCGTCGCCTTTCGGGGTTGCGGGAAGTGGGTGCGGGCTGTTGGGCGCCATTTTAGGCGCGTCGCCAACGCTCATCACGGGAAACTCCTTTGGAGCAAAACTCCCCGGCCTCGCGGAAAAAGAGGGCGTAGCATGGGCCACGCCCCAAGGCATACGGGAGATAAGAGAACCACCAAGAAAGCCTATACCGCCTGAAACGCCCCCACGGGCTTTCTCCTCATGGGGGCCAGGGCGCGCGAACGCGACTTAAGCTTAGCGGTACTCGCCCGCCAGTTTTTCCACCTGCGCCACGGTCGCCTTAGTCACGAAGCCGGGGCCGGAGTTGATGTTATTGCCCGGAAACACGCCGTAGCGCGCGTTCAGGGTCAGCGCCATCACCGGCAAATAGCCTTGCAGATAGGGCTGCTGGTCGATGGCGAAATTGATCGTGCCGTCTTTGATCGCTTTCGCGATTTCCGGCGACAGATCGAAAGTGCCGAAGAACAGTTTTCCGGCTTGCTGGGTTTTCTCCAGGGCGCGAATGGTGGGATGGGCCGAATTCGGCCCCAAGGCCAGAATGCCGCCCGTGGTCGGGTTCGCCTTCAGATAGGCCGCGACCTTATTTTCGACTTCCGACGGGTCCATGCCCGAATCGATCATCTGATTGCCGAGCGGCGTACCGATGGCGTCGGCAAACCCCTTGCAGCGCTCCACCGAGGCCGGTTGGTGATGTAATGATTGACGCAGAGGAAGCTTTTCACCCCGGCGTCTTTCGCCTTCTTGCCCGCGCCGAAGCCCGCATCATATTCCGGCTGGCCGACGTGCATCAGCGCGCCCAGGCGGGCAGACTGTTCCTGCGTGCCGGAATTAATGGTAACGACAGGGATGCCCTTCTTCACCGCATTCGTAATCGGCCCGCGCAACACATCGAAATCCGCAATGGTGACGATAATCCCATTGGGGTTCGAGGCCGCCGCCTGCTCCACGATCCGCGCCATATCGGCCAAATCGCCGGTGGGCGGATTGCGGTATTCGACGGTAACGGACAAATGTTGACCGGCTTCCTTGACCGCCGTCTTGATAGTGTTCCACCAGCTATCGGAATCCGGCGCGTGACTGATGAGAACGAAGCGCTCGCCAGCCGCCTGCGCAGCCGTGCCGGCCAGCAGCGCCGACGCCGCGAGAATCCCATAGGCGAGTTTACGCGTGAGAGAGACCATCGTTTCCTCCTGAGATTGGCGATCCATTTTCGGAATGATCGGATCGTCCTGGTTTATTTTGAAATATTTATTCTGTTTATGCTAAGACTGAAACGCCTGTCAAGCCAAATTGGGGCCAGCAGGAAGGGGAAGGACATGCCATGACGGCCGATGCAACCAGCAGCAGCACGCCCGAAAGTTTCGAGGCGTTGCGCGATTTAATTCTGGAACGACGGGATCAATTCCCCAAGCGCCTCGCCCAAGTGGCGCGCTTCGCCCTGGAAAGCCCGGACGATATGGCGCTCAACACCGTTGCCGAAATCGCCGGAAAGGCGGAGGTGCAGCCTTCCACCCTCATCCGCTTCGCGCAATCCCTGGGTTATTCCGGCTTTTCCGACCTGCAACAAGTCTTCCGCTCGCGCCTGCGCGACCGCTGGCCGGATTACGCCGAGCGCCTGCAAGGGCTGCGCAGCACCAGTGCCGACGCGGGCGGCCCGGTCCATCTGCTCGACGGCTTCGCCCAAACCGCGATGGATTCGCTCTTGCGCCTGCGCGAGCGCGTGTCCGAAACCGACCTCAACGCCGCCGTCGATCTGCTGGCGGGGGCCAAGACCGTCTATATCCTCGGCCAGCGCCGCGCCTTCCCTGTCGCCAGCTACCTCGCCTACGCCTTCGGGAAACTCGGCATCCGCTTTATTTTGTTGGATAATCTCGGCGCGCTGCTGCCCGAGCAGGCCGGTTTCATCGATGCCGACGACGCGTTGATCGCCATCAGCTTCACCCCCTATACCCCGAGCACGGTCGAAATGACGACCCTGATCGGGCGGCGCAACGTGCCGATCCTCGCTATCACCGATAGCGCCTTCAGCCCCCTCGCCCCCATCGCGAAAGTCTGGCTCGAAGTCGCCGAAACCGACTTCGGTGCCTTCCGCTCGCTGGCTGCCACCCTCTGCCTGGCGATGGCTTTAGCGGTGGCGACGGCGGAGAAGCGTGCGGGGGCGTGAAGGATGGGGCTTCC
>NZ_LAJY01000128.1 GCF_000963705.1 Elstera litoralis
GGTCGAAGCGGTGGCCGCTCATGGCAGATCGTCCTTAAAAGTTATTGTACCGCCGGAAGCGACACGCGCCCGACGCAGGTATAATCGAACCCGGCAGTTGCCATCATATCCGGCTCGTAGACATTGCGCAGATCGACGAGAACCGGGCTTTTCAGCAAGCTCTTCACCCGTTTTAAGTCGAGCGCGCGGAATTCGTTCCATTCGGTGATGATAACCAGCGCATCGGCCCCGCCCATCGTCTCATAAGCGGTTTCGCACCAAAGAATGCCCGGCAGCATTTTTTCCGCCTCGTGCATCCCGGCGGGATCGAAGGCGCGTAAAGCAGCCCCCGCTTCCTGCAAGGCCGGGAGAATGTCGAGGCTGGGGCTATCGCGCATATCGTCGGTATTCGGCTTGAAGGTGACGCCCAAGATCGCCAGCGTCTTGCCTTTCACCGAGCCGCCGCAGGCCGCGATGATCTTATCGGCCATCGCGCGTTTGCGCTTATCATTGATATCGACCACGGTTTCGATAATGCGCAGCGGCGCGCCCGCTTCCTGGGCGGTGCGCACGAGGGCCAGCGTATCTTTCGGGAAGCAGGAGCCGCCGTAACCGGGGCCGGGGTGCAGGAATTTCTTGCCAATGCGCCCATCCAGCCCGATGCCCTTGGCCACATCATGCACATCGGCGCCGAGCTTTTCGCACAGATCGGCGATTTCGTTGATGAAGGTGATCTTGGCGGCCAGGAAGGTATTGGCGGCATATTTGATGAGTTCCGAGGTTTCCACCGAGGTGAAAACGATCGGCGTTTCGATCAGATACAGCGGACGATACAGGTTGCGCATCACCTCGCGGGCTTTTTCCGTCCGCGCGCCGATAACCACGCGGTCGGGGCGCATGAAATCGCTGATGGCCGAGCCTTCGCGCAAAAATTCCGGGTTCGAAACGATATCGAAATCGGCATCCGGGCGGGTTTCGCGGATGATGCGTTCCACTTCCCGGCCCGTGCCCACCGGCACGGTGGATTTGGTGACGACGACCGTATGGCCGCTCAAGGCTTCGGCGATTTCTTTCGCCGCGCCATAGACATAGCTCAGGTCCGCGTGCCCATCGCCCCGGCGCGACGGCGTGCCGACGGCGATAAACACCGCATCGGCTTCCGCCACGGCTGCCTTGAGGTCGGTGGTGAAGAACAGACGGCCCGCCTTCGCGCTATTCTCGACGAGCTTATCGAGACCGGGCTCGTAAATCGGAATTTCACCGCGATTGAGCCGCTCGATCTTGCCTGCATCCTTATCGACGCAGGTGACCGTGACGCCGAATTCCGAGAAGCACGCTCCCGATACCAGACCGACATAGCCGGTCCCAATCATGGCAATCCGCATTTAATGTTCCTTTCTCTCACGCCGTCTCGCTCAGGGGGCGGCGCGGTTCACGCAGTATAGGAGGCTAGAATCCGGCGAACGGCGTCGGCCATATCGTCCCGGTCCAAGGCGAAAGCGATATTGGCTTCCAAAAACCCCACCTTATCGCCACAGTCGAACCGCCGACCTTCGAAGCGCAGCCCGTGGAACGGTTGCTCGCCGATCACATCGGCGAGGGCGTCGGTAAGCTGAATTTCGCCGCCCGCGCCGCGTTCCTGCCGCTCCAGGTGGTTCAACACCTGCGGGTCGAGGATGTAGCGGCCAATAATGGCAAGATTAGAGGGGGCCATCGCCGGTTTCGGCTTTTCCACGACGCCGCGCACCTGCACGAGGCGACCATCGTCGGAGATCGGGTCGAGAATACCATAGCGCGAGGTATGCTCGCGCGGCACATCCATCACCGCCACCATGCTACCGCCCAAATCCTCATAGGCTTCGATCATTTGCTTGAGGCAGGGCTGATCGGAGAGAATGAGATCGTCGGCCAGCAGCACCGCGAACGGCTCGCCGTTAATCAGCGCGCGGGCGCACCAAACCGCATGCCCAAGGCCCAAGGGCTCCGGCTGGCGCGTATAGGCGATGCGCCCCGGCCCCAGGGGGATATCCTTAATCAGCGCCCAAAGATCGTCCTTACCCCGGCTGAGCAGCGCATTTTGCAGCTCGCCCGAATGGTCGAAATGATCCTCGATCGCTTCCTTGCCGCGCCCGGTGACGAAGATAAACTCTTCGATACCCGCGTCGCGCGCCTCTTCGACCGCATATTGGATCAAGGGCTTATCCACGACCGGCAGCATTTCTTTCGGCATGGCCTTGGTGGCGGGCAAGAAACGGGTTCCCAATCCACCGACGGGGAAAACAGCTTTACGGACCTTACGTGCGGCCATGAAATCCTCGGATTGCATTTCGCATCATCTGGTCGCGGTCAGGCGGCCAAGGGGGTGATGCGATTGCCCGCTTACTTGCCACATCCGCGCCTTGCGGCGCAAGCTGCGGGGCGATTAAGCTTTGGTAATCTCGTCGGGGGCGACACTCGGCAGCAGCGGCAGATTGAGCGACGCCAGTAGTGCGCGCACCTCTTGGCGGGCCGCCACATGGCTCATGGAGACCTGCGCATTCACCCCTTCATCGCGCAGATCGAGCAGCGTCAACCCCTTCAGAAAGAGTTCGCGGAAGATCACGCGCTCGGAAAACCCAGGCGCAATGCGGAATCCCACCCGCCCGGCCAAAGCTTCCAGCGCCTGCGCCACGAGTTGCTTATTGCGCGCGTCGACATGGGCCAAGCGGTTGCGCATCACGATCCAATCGAGCGGCGGCAGGCGGCCCATTGCGCGGCGTTTGCGCTGCTCCCATACCATTTCGGCATAGGTGCTGGGACGAATGACGGCCAGGGTTTCCGGGTCCACATGGCCGATCACATCGAAATCGATGAAACTATCGTTAAGCGGCGTCACCAGCGTATCGGCAATCACATGCGCCTTGCGCGACAAGGGCGTGTCGGCCCCCGGACAGTCGATGACCAGCACCTGATGCCGCCGCCAGAGACCTTCGACCACCTCATCAAATTTCTCGGCCTCGGCGGGCAGCAGGGCGGCGTGTTCGGGGATCGGAATCGGCGCGCCGGTCATGGCGCGAAACGCCGTGCGGTTCTGGAAATAGCGCGTCAGCGTGCCCTGGCGCGCATCGAGATCGAGCGAGGCGACGCTCAGCCCTTCCCGCAGCAATCCGATAATCAGGTGCATGGCGGTGGTGGATTTGCCCGAGCCGCCCTTTTCATTCCCCAGAACGATGATATGCGCCATCGGCTATAAACCTTTGAACTCGGGGGAGGTTTTATTCACGAACGCGGCAATGCCGGTTTGATAATCGTCGGTATCGAAACAGGCGAAGCCTCGGCCAGTTCCGCCTCGGTCAGCGGGGCCGCCTCATCCAAACGGCGGGCGAAAGCCTTGTGCCAACGGTTGACCAACGGCGCGCCGGAAGCAATGCGCTCGGCCGCCTCTTGCGCTTCCGCCAACGCCTGCCCATCCTCGACGATGCGCGAGACGATGCCGTAGCCCTTGGCCTCATCGACCCCGAAAATCCGGCCTTCCAGCAGAATTTCCACCGCCGCCTTGCGCCCCAAAGCGCGAATGAAGGCGCCGATTTCGGGATAGGACATAACGAAACCAAGCTTATTGATCGGCACCCCGAAGGTCGCGCTGGCCCCGGCGATGCGCACGTCCGATAAACACGCAAGCTCCACCCCGCCGCCGATGCAGCGGCCTTCGATGGCCGCCACCAGGGGATGCGGGAAATTTTCAAGCTGGGTCAGCGTCGCATACATCAGCTTGGCATAAGCCCGCGCCGCCTCGGGCGTAGCCCGGAGGGTCTGGAATTCCGAAATATCGCCGCCCGCGCAAAAATGATTGCCCGCGCCAGTGAGAATAACGCAGCGAATACTATCGTCTTCGGCAAGCGCCGTCAGCGCCGCCCCCACACTGCGCCAAAGATCGGCATTCAGCACATTGAGTTTTTCAGGGCGATTCAGCGTAACCGTAACAATAGCGCCCTGTCGCTCTACCCCCAATGCTGCCCCGCTCATGCCGCTCTCCTTCTGATGCCGCCCCTCATGAGAAATCAGAAGCCCGCAGCGCGCGCAACAAGATTCCCCTAACGCTGGACAGTCGCGCGCCGGGGCTTTATCACGCCCCCAACGTCCTTCGCGCCCGTAAAGGTCCCGCCATGCCCCTCACGCCCGCCCAATCCGTCGCCCGGCTGCTGCTCGAAATCGAAGCGGTGCATATTCGCCCGCAGCAGCCGTTCACGCTGACCTCGGGCACCTTCAGCCCCGTCTATGTGGATTGCCGCAAGATCATCGGCTTCCCGCGCGCCCGTACCGCCGTGATCGATTTTGCCGTGCAAAAATATCGCCGAAAACATCGGTTATGAGCAGATCGATGCGGTTGCGGGCGGTGAGACGGCAGGTATCCCCTATGCCGCCTGGCTCGCCGACCGGCTGGGGCTGCCAATGCTCTACGTGCGCAAAAAGCCGAAGGGCTTCGGGCGCAACGCCCAGATCGAGGGCCATTTCAAGGACGGCGACCGCGTACTGCTGGTCGAAGACCTTGCCAGCCAGGGCAGCAGCAAGATCACCTTCATCAATGCCCTGCGGGAAGCGGGCGCGCGCTGCGACCATACCCTCGTCGTCTTCTTCTACGCCGCCCTCACGGGAAGCTTGAAGGTGCTGGATGACCTCAACGTCGCCCTGCACTATCTCTCCACCTGGAAAGAAGTGCTGGAAGTCGCCGATATCGATAAGCGTATCGGCAGCGCCGACCTCGCTGAAGTGCGTAGCTTCCTCGCCGATCCCGACGCGTGGTCGAAGGCGCACGGCGGGCCGTAAGGGGGGCTCACCCCTTGGCTGATCGCGCTTTCGCGGCCTATGCCGTTAAAAAGGGATGCGTTGAACTTTAGAGGCTAACGCCCCATATTAAGCCGGTTAAATCTGGCAAAATAGGGGGCGCTATGCACCAAATCCCAACTGTCTCTCGGCCGTCGCCGCCAACGCCCGCTGTGCCCGGCGCCCAGACACGTCACGGTGAGTTGATGGCGGAACTTCTAAACCCGGTGGGCGATGTCGATATTGCGCGCATGGTCGATCGGTTTCGCACAACCAAAGGGCATTTGGCCGAACTGGCGGGCCTGTCACCCGAAACGCTCTACAAGGTCGCACGGTCATCCAGTGCCAAGACTCAAGCCCGACTCCGCGAAATGCTGGAAATTCTCGTGCGCGTGAGCGCCTGGGCGGGCAGCATAGAGCATGCTTTGGCGTGGTACACGGCCCAACCAATCTCTGCTTTTGCCGATAGAACGCCTGAAGCGCTCGTAAAAACGGGGCATGCGAGCGCCCTACGGGACTATCTCGATTCACTCGCCCTCGGAGGCTATGCGTGAGATTTATCGGGACGTGTTTTCGCGCACACGATCCCCGATGGTCCTTTGCACCGCTCTCCGGCGCGGGGGCTGCACAAAAGGGCGGGCGCTTCAATCCTGTCGGCTGTGCGGCGCTCTATCTCTCGCTGGATTTGACCACCGCCATTCTTGAGGCCAGCCAAGGCTTTTCCTTTAAAGTCCCGCCGCTGACGCTCGTTTCCTACACGATCGACTGCGAAGATATCCACGATCTAACCGATCCTGCGGTCTTGGCGACGCTGGCGGTTGAGGGCGCGGGCGCTCGCCGATGGTTGGGCGCTTGCCGTGGCGGAGGGCCGTCGCCCCCGGTCGTGGGACGTTGCCGAACACTTGATCGAAGTGGGTTCAGCCGGGATCATCGTACCGAGCTTCGCCCCCGGCGCGAGCAGGGCAAATAGGAATCTGGTTCTGTGGCGGTGGGGGGCGGTTTCCCCTCACAAGGTCGAAGCGTTCGATCCCTCAGGAAGACTGCCAAAGAACCAACTCTCCTGGCCGTAAGGTTCAGCCCGAAAAATAGCCTTAGGCCGACAGCGCGTCCGCCAGCCGCCCCAGGCTTTCCTCGCGCCCGAGCAGTGCCATGACTTCCGCAACCCCAGGGGAATTCGTCCGCCCGGTGAGCGCCGCGCGCAAGGGCTGGCCCAGTTTGACGAAAGGCACGTCCAGCGCTTTCGCCTGAGCTTTCACCAGGGCCGCCAGCGCGTCGTGCGACCAATCCGCGTGCCCCTGCAAGGCTTCGAACACGGCGCGGACGCGGGTCAAGGCTTCCTCTGTCAGAACCGCGTGCGCCGCCTCTTCCAGCGGAATCGGACGCGGGGCGAGGTAGAAAGCCGCCGTTTCCGCCAGATGCGGCACGGTTTTCGCCCGCTCCTTCAGCCCCGGCATCGCCGCCGTCAGCAGCGCTTTCGCCGGATCGTCGGGCGCGCGGCCCAGGTGCGGCAGAATCAGTTCCGCCAGCCGCGCATCCTCGGCATGCTTCATAAAATGGAAATTGGCCGACACCAGCGCGTCCGCATCGAGCCGCGCCGGGGATTTGCCCAGGTGCGACAGATCAAACGCCGGGGCCGCCGTTTCCATCGTCGGATGCTCCAGCCCGGAGGCCCAGCCGAGGCCCATCAGGTAGGAAACCACCGCTTCCGGCAAGAAGCCTTGATCGCGGTACTCGCCGATCCCGACCGCGCCGTGACGCTTCGAGAGTTTCTGCCCGTCCGGCCCGTGAATCAGCGGAATATGGGCGTAGACCGGGCGCGCAACGCCGAGCGCGTCGTAGATCTGCGCTTGGCGGGCGGCGTTGGTCATATGATCGTCGCCGCGAATGATATGGGTGACGCCCATATCGATATCGTCGACCACGGTCGAATGCATATAGGTGGGCGAACCGTCGCCGCGCAGCAGGACGAAATCGTCAAGATCGGAATTGGCGAAGGTGATCGTGCTATGCACCCGGTCGGGGATGATCGTGCTGCCGGTGCGCGGAGTTTTCAGGCGGATGACGAAGGGTGCACCTTCGGGCGCTTCGCTCGGGTCGCGGTCGCGCCAGCGGCCATCGTAGCGCGGCGGCAAACCGCGCCGGGCGGCTGCCTTGCGCATTTCTTCCAGCTCTTCGGCGGTCGCATAGCAGCGATAGGCCTTTCCAGACGCCAGCAGTTGTTCGGCGACTTCGACATGCCGGGAAAGGCGCAGATGTTGGAAAATCGGCTCGCCATCGAATTTCAGGCCGAGCCAGTCCAGCCCTTCGAAAATCGCCTGAACCGCCGCCTCGGTCGAGCGCTCGCGGTCGGTATCATCGATCCGCAGCAGCGCTTTGCCGCCCGTGTGGCGGGCGTAGAGGATGGTGAACAGGGCGGTGCGCGCCCCGCCGATATGCAGCATCCCCGTCGGCGACGGGGCGAAACGTGTGATGGTGCTCATGCCGGGCTTTGTAGCAGCGGGCGGCGGTTTGGGCTAGGGTGGAGGCTCTCTGATGTTCAGGTCAACACGCGTTCTCATTGGCTGACATGTATAAAGTAATTTTTGAGTTAACATGAACCCCAACCCCCATCACTTCCTACGCTTAACCGCATACACAGGATGCGAGATTCTTATTTATAGCCTTATGCCAATGATAATAATTTTATTCCTCCAATGGTTATTTTTTGCTCTGGCAGCATTTATATTTTTTCCAATACTCATTTTTGGTGGTGCAGGCTGGTGGGGCTTTATTAAAACAGCCGCTCGCACACTCAAAGGCGAATCGAGCTTTAGGATGTTCGATACCGTTATGATATTCTTTGGAATGGTTATCTATGTTCCATACCTAATATGGGCCGGTGACGGTTTTTTTATGACAAAAACCTCAGGTTCTGGGACTGTAATTGCCTATTTGATTAATCTGTCACCGATTTTAATGGGAGTAACGTTGCTCGTTCGGCGCTTTCTCCTGACGCTCAAGCACCCCGACGCCGCCGATCCCACGCAAACAGTAGCGGGGCCAGAACCCGATCATAGAGCGCCACCGCCAGCGGCTTGATCCCCCGCGCGCCGACGATCCGCCCGAGCCAGCGGTAGCGCGGCAGATGCGACCAGAGCAGCAGGAAGCCGTCCACGCCGATATGAACCCTGCCTTGAGCATCGAGCACATGCAGGCGCTTGCGCACCGCAATCGGATCGAAGCCGCGCGCCCGCGCCGCCTCGGGGTCGCGGCCAATGTCGATCCAGCCGAGGCCGAGGCCCGCGCGGGCATCCTGGGCGCGGTAATGGTCGATTTCCGTCCGGCAGACCGGGCAGGAGCCATTGTAGAGGGTGGTGCAGACGGGGGGCTTGCTCATGAACTCGTCTCGTTGCGCGTGCCGAACAATCCCGTTGGGCGGAGGATCAACACGCCGACCAGCAGCACGAACACGGCCAGATCGCGCATCTCGTTAGAGATAAAGGCGGCGAAGAGGATTTCAACCAGCCCGACCAGCATCGCCCCCGCCATCGCCCCCGTCAGCGTGCCGATCCCACCGAGAATGGCCCCGGTCAGGGCTTTGAAGCCCAAGGCGAGGCCGATGCTATGGTCGGTCTGGCCGTAATAGACCACCGACACCAACCCGCCGACGCCCGCAAGCGCCGTTGAAAGCGCAAAGGCCCGCGCGATGACGGCATTTACCGGCACCCCGAGCAGCCCCGCCATTGTGGGATCGGCGGCGCAAGCGCGCAAATCCCGCCCAAAGCGGGTGCGCTGCACGGTATTGTGCAATAGCAGGCCGATGACCGCCGTCAGCAGAATAATGGCAAGCTGGCTAAAGCTGAAATGCACGGTCGACTCGCCCAGATGCAGGGTCCAGCCGCCTTGGATCAGGGGGGAAAGAATCTTGCCGCGCGCTCCTTGGGCGATCAGCACCGAATTCTGCACCACCAGCGACAGGCCAATCGCGGCCACCAGCGGCGAGAGCCGATTACCGCGCCCGATGGGCCGGTAGACCGTCCGGTCGATCACCGAGCCCAGCACCCCGCCATAGGCTAAGACCGCCATCAGGGCGGCGGGCAGCAGAATCCAGGCACTCTCCACCCCCGCCATGCCGAGGGCGAGAATGACGATGACGGCCAGGATTGAGCCGACCATCGCCAACTCGCCAAAGGCAAAATTCACGATTTCCAGCAGGCTGAAGATCAGCGCATAGCCAACCGCGATGAGCGCATAGAGGCTGCCGACAGTGAGCGCATTCAGAAGCTGCTGAAGCCCATAGGCCGAACCCGCCAGCGCGGATTTCGAGATGGGCTGCGCCGGATCGAAGCGCTTTACCCCCTCCCCGGCCAGGCGCTCCCAAACCTCCAAAACAATCAACTCCCGCTCCGACAGCGGCCCGCCCCGGAGGGTCTCGGCGGCGCGTAAGGGGGATTTTCCAGCGCTTTTGCCCGGTCGGCGAAATGACAGGTTAGCGCATCAGTCTGCCCCTCCCCCCAGCGCCAAGCGATTCGGACCGACAGCGGGCCGATTTGTTCGGGCAGGGCTCGGATGATCGTTTCGCCGATAGGCTCAAAGGCCCCCGTGAGGGCGGCGCAGGCGCGAAACAAATCATCCGGCTTGCGCGCGCAGGAACTCAGCAGCAGTCCCGCGAGCATCAGCACGCCAAGGCAGGGGAGCCCGCGCCGCAGCAGACGCCATAGGAAAGCCATAATCAGCGTCAATTCTAGCCTCGACCCCTCGCAAGCGATTGCGACCTATACCCTGCCCTGCAACTTGTCGGGCGGGGTTCTTTTTTTTTTGCGATGCACCGAAGTTGCGGGGATGAGCCAGCCCCCGGAATCCTATATAAGATTAGGCGTAGTCTGACCGCCGTCGGTTTTCAAGGGCGGCTACGATTGGGATGGGGTTCGAATGCGGGCGAAATATGGTTGGCTGGGCGCGGGTCTGGTCTTGGCGGTCGGCGGGATTCTGCTCTGGCAATCCCCGACAATGCGGGATCAGATCACCGCCAAAATCACCGGAACCAGCGCCGCGCCAGCGGGGGCGGCCCCGGCAGGCCAAGCGGGCGGCCGCCGCGCGATGAGCCAGCCGGTTTTCGCTGCAATGGTGGAGCGCGGCCCGCAGCCGATTGAGATTACCGCCATCGGGTCAGTGCAAGCCGCCGAGGTGGTTGGGGTTAAATCCCGGCTCGATGGCATTATTCTGAATGTCCATATCATTGATGGCCAGGAAGTGAAGGAAGGCGATCTGCTCTTCACCCTCGATGGCCGCTCGATTGAGGCGCAATTGCGCCAAGCCGAAGCCAATTTGCAGCGCGACCTTGCGGTTTCGGCCAATGCCAAACGCACCTTGGAGCGCCAGCAGGCGCTGGTTGCAAGCAATATCGCCTCGCAGCAGGCCTTCGATACCGCCCGCACCGCCGCTACCACCGCCGATCAATCGATCAAAGCTAGCCAAGCGCAGATCGACTCGCTGCGCGTCAGCATGGGCTATACCAAAATCACCGCACCGATCAGCGGGCGCGCCGGGGAAATCAAGCTCACCAAGGGCAATCTGGTGAAAGCCAATGATACCTCAACCCTCGTGACGATCCGCAAGCTGCGCCCGATCAATGTGATTTTCTCAGTCCCGCAGAAGCATTTCTCGGAAATGCGCGAGGCGATGGCCACCGGTAAAGTCGGCGTCGTCGCGCAGATCCCCGATCAGCCCGACCGGCGCGTCGTCGGCGAAGTCAGCTTCTACGATAATACCATCGACCAGACCACCGGCACCTTCCAGACTAAGGCGATCTTCCCGAACGACGATAATAGCCTGTGGCCGGGCATGTTCGCGCCGCTCACCGTGCGCTTCGGCGTGGAGCAGGATGCGCTCAGCGTGCCGAGTGCGGCCATTCAGACCGGCCAGCAGGGCCAATACGTCTACGCCATCGTTCCGGCGGAAGGCGGCGCGGAGGCCAAGCAAGCCGAATTGCGCCCCGTTACCGTCGCCCGCACGGTCGGCAACCGCAGCATTATCGCCAAAGGTCTGGCCGTTGGTGACACCGTTGTGACCGATGGCCAATTGCGCCTGACCAATGGGGTTCGGGTGGAAGTGCGC